>CATOJL010000038.1 GCA_951800155.1 uncultured Bacilli bacterium
CAATCATTAAATTTAACAATACTCATATGTTCCATATACATCACTATAATATTATAGGCGAAATTACTTCAAAAGAAAAGGTCCCGTTAGGGACGGATGACAAAATTTATTTTGTCATTTTTTTATTAGGCAAACAAGAAACTAAGTTTTCTGTTATTTCTCCTTTGTGAACATTTGACTTCTAAATAATGTTTGTTCTAAAAATAGCAATATTTCTAAAAGCAAGTGACTGGTATAAGGATCAAATTCATCAGAAAAATATTTAATTAAATCTTTGGTATATTCCTTTAAATAAGAAAAATCATTGATTAAAACTTCTAGCACTTGCTTTTTACTATAATCTCTAGACTGCATCGATTTAATTTGTGATATCTCTTCTATTTTAAGCAAATTTGTGATAGGATATCCCCCTAACATTTTTATACGTTCTTCCATTTTCTTTAAAAAAGAGAGGAAAGTTGTATAGTAATCTTCTACTTGCTTTTTAATCTCCCAAGCACTATCTCCTTCGACATTAAACGATAAATTGAACAAGTTATTCATTTCTACTTTTATATTAGCAGTATATTCATTTAGTATTTCTATATTTTTATTCATATAAAAACCTCCTATATCATTTTATGGGAGATTTTTAAAAATATTATTGAAGAAGGGCTTCAAATTCCTCCTTTAAGGCTAGCATACGTTCTTCACTTCTTGCTTCAAAACGAATCGTTAGATCTGGGCCTGTATTCGAAGCTCGAACAAGGGCGAAACCATCTAAGAATTCCACACGAACACCATCAATTGTATTGATTTTATAATCTTTTTCCATACAATAACGCTTTACCTTTTCGACCAATTCTAGTTTTTCTTCTTCCCGAACTCGTTTTTTTATTTCTTTTGTTGAAATAAATGTTTCCAAATTATCTAAGAGCATACTAATCGATTTATCTGTATTAGTTACAATCTCTATCAAACGAAGTCCAGCATAGATTCCATCATCGAAAGCCGGAAAACGGTCATTAAACCAAATATGTCCTGAATATTCTCCTCCAAACATATAGTTATCTTCAATAATTTTTGCATTCATATAGGAGTTTCCTGTACGATACATGAGGGTATCATATCCCATTTTCTTTAAGTCCCATACTAAGGCATTGGAACATTTTACATCATAAATGGCTTTCTTGGGATGCATTTTATCCTTTAAATCACGATAGAATATATCCATAATTAAATCTGCTGGAATTACTCGACCATTTTCGTCTACTAATCCTATACGATCAGCATCTCCATCAAAAGCAATTCCTAAATGACAACCAAGTTCTTTTACTTTATTTGATAAGTCTGTTAAATTTTCAGGAACACTTGGATCTGGGTGGTGATTCGGAAAATTAGGATCACTTTCGCAATATAGAGGAAAGTAGTTTATTTTTAAGCGATCAAGTATATCTTTAATAATAATAGAAGCTGTCCCATTTCCACAATCCACAGCTACTTTTATTTTACGAAATCCTAAGTGTGTGGCATAGCACATTAAATTGATATAATCTTCTCGGCAATCCAAAGTATAGTAATTCCCTACCCCTTTTTTAAACTCTCCTTTTAATAAATAGTTTTTAAACTCTTGAATCTTTTTTCCATAGGCATTTCCAATTAAATCAAAAGAGATTTTAAAACCATTATATTCTTTGGGATTATGACTCGCTGTAATCATAATGCCACACATATAGCTATGTTCTTTTTTAGCAAAATAATACATTGGTGTTGTAACAAGACCTAGCCCTACTACATCTGCTCCTGTTTCTAAGATTCCATTTCGAATGTTTTCATAAAGAATAGGCGAAGAAGAACGATTGTCATACCCTACAATAACTTGTTTTTCCCCTTGTTCCTGTATAAAACTTCCAAATGCTTTTCCAAAAAGAGAAGCAAATTCTGGTGTTAAATCGGTACCATAAATTCCCCTGATATCATATTCACGAAATATTTTTTCATTGATTTGCATAGTTATTCCTCCTAAATTCCATGTGGATGAGATAATTTATAATCATCTTTCATCTCTTCATTTACAACATGTGTATAGATTTGTGTTGTTGAAAGACTTGCATGGCCTAACAACTCTTGAATGCTTCTTAAATCTGCCCCATATTTGAGAAGGTGTGTTGCAAAAGAATGTCTTAGGGTATGGGGAGAAAAGTCCGTCTGTATTCCTCGCTCTATGGCTATATTTTTAAGAATTTTAAAAAATGCTTGTCTAGACATTGCTCCTCCTCGACAGTTTAAGAATAAATAATCATTTTTTTCCTTTTTTAAAAGAAGAGGACGATACGTTCCAACATAAATGGTGACTGCTAAAACAGCATAATCTCCTAGTGGAACAATTCTCTCCTTAGAACCCTTCCCCATGACTTTTAAAGTAGCTTCTTCTAAGTTGATATCATACATCTTTATTTGGAGTAGCTCACTAATGCGAAGACCTGATGAATAGAGTACTTCTAACATAGCTTTATTTCGATAATCAAATTCATTCTTAAGGGGTAAATCTAAAAGACATGTCACTTCTTCTTCAGAAAGAACATGGGGAAGACTTTTTTTCATTTTAGGCTGTTCTAAATAAAGTGTAGGATTTTCTTTCATCACTTCCTCACGTTCTAAATATTTGTAAAATTCTTTTAAAACGGTAATGTAGTGGCCTATTGTCCTTGTACTTTTTCCCTCTTTTTTTAAACTTTCAATAAAGGATATCATCTTTTGTTTGGAAGTAAAAATATTTCCCTCAATGAAATGATAAAAATGTTTTAAATTTGCTTCATATGACAGAAGTGTATTTTTGCTATATTTTTTATCTATTTTCAAATAGTCTAGATAATCTTTCAATAAATCGATATTTTTCATATTTCCCTTCAGATACTAAGTCTTTTGATATTTCAATTCTTACCAATCGTTTGTTGAAGGCAAATTTACTTTCCATAAGTGGCACACTCCTATTCTTACTCATTATAGCATACTTTTATTTATTTGTAACTTCTAATTGTTTTTACTAAAATAAAATTTGTAAATCTCTATACAAAAAAGAGAACAATTCTATAGAAGCTTATTTCTCTTTTTCTTTAGGATCTTCCTGTAAATAATTATATAAATTGAGAGCAATTTTAGGAGGTAGTAGTTCTTCTAATTGTTGTAATGATAATTCTTTTAATTTATGAATCGTTTTATATTTTTTTAAAAGAAGTTCTTTTCTTTTTTCTCCAATTCCCTCAATACCATCCAAAACACTTTCCAAAGAACCTTTACTACGAATTTGTTTATGATAACTAATTGTAAAATGATGTACTTCATCTTGCATTCGTTCTAAATAATAGAATAAATTGCTTTTCTTATCAATTGGAATCTCTATTAATGGTTCAAAAGCAAGGAGGGCATCTGTAGAATGATGGTCATCTTTTTTTAGTCCTACCACCATAATTGGTAAATTTAGACTTTCAATAACACTTCTTACTACATGAATTTGCCCTATTCCTCCATCAACAATAATTAAATCGGGCCTTTTTAAGTTGTCCCTTAAAACGCGAAAATATCTTCTATAAGTTGCCTCGCGCATTGTTCCATAGTCATCATTTACATCATTTGTAATTTTAAATTTACGATATTCGTTTTTATTAGGAACGCCATTTTCAAAGACAACCATTCCAGATACATTAAAAGTTCCAAAAAGATTTGAGTTATCAAAAAGTTCAATCCGATCTAATTTTTCTAAATGAAGAATATTTTTTAGAGCATCATTTGCCATCACTGTACGTTCTTCATTTCTTTGAATCAATTCAAAATTGTTATCTAGAGCAATCTTTGCATTCTCGCAAGCCATTTCAATTAACGATTTTTTTATTCCTTTTTGAGGTGCAGACACATGGGTAGAAAAAAAGTTAGCCAGTAAAGATGCATCTACTAATGAAGGAACAAGAATTTCTTTAGGAAGCAAAAAATTTTTTTGATAAAAATGAGCAATGTATGACTCTAAATCTTCCTTTACATCTTCTACTAAAGGAAATATTTTCCCATGTCTTTCTAGAATTTTTCCCCCACGAATAAAGAAAACTTGTATAGATAAAAGCCCCTTGTAAGTATAAAATCCAAAAATGTCACGATCGATCGTATCTTTTATTTCTACTTTTTGTCTAGTTAAAGTCACTTCAATATAATCAAGAAGTTCTTTTAATTCTTTTGCTCTTTCAAAATTTAGTTTTTCTGATGCCTCTTCCATCTCTCTTTGCATTTTATTTGTCAGAATATCATGATTTCCTTTTAAAAATTCTTTAATCTCTTCCTTCATAACATGTACTTTTTCTTTCGGTATTGTATAGGTACAATACCCTAAACATTCATGAATGTGATAATAAAGACATGGCTTTTTATTCATTGTTTTACACTTTCGTAAAGGATACATTCGGTTGAGTAAATTAACTGTATTTCTGGCTGCTGTTACATTGGGAAATGGTCCATATAAATTTGTTTTATTTTTTTTCTTATTTAAGTTTCTAACAATAGATAATCGAGGTATCCTATCATTCGTAAGTTCGATATAAGGATAACTTTTATCATCACGAAGTAAAATGTTGTATTTCGGATCATATTTTTTAATCAAATTAATCTCTAAAATGAGAGATTCTGTTTCTGAGGATACAACTACATATTCAAAATCAACAATTTCACTCACTAAACGTTTGGTTTTGCCAAATTTTTCTCCTCTAAAATAAGATGTTACCCTTTTCTTTAAATTTTTTGCTTTCCCTACATAAATAATAACCCCATCTTTGTTCTTCATCAAATAACATCCTGGTTTATCAGGAAGAAGTTTTAATTTTTCTTGTATCATGTTTTCACCTTATCCTATTATAACAAAAAAGAAGGATGATTTAAATTCCTTACTTTTGCGTTTTCAAACTTATCATTTTTTCAAATGCATCTTCTTTATTTTCTGTTATTTTTTCACCATCTAATTCCGTAAAAAATTGTTGAAGGCCACTTCCCCCTAAAGTAATTGTTAAAGCGTTGGAACGTAGATTTTGACTATAGACTAAATCTTTTATAAAATGGACATACAAAATTCCTGCCTTCTCATCAATAAAAAATTGATTGATTCCTTCTTCTAATGGATTTAAAGAATAACTACATCCTCCTTGCATGTTCTCTTTCAAATGGTGAAAAACGGAATATAAATGTTGATTTTCTTTAAAAGCATAGGAAATAACACGAAAATGATCACGGGGATCATCCAATTCCCCATCTGAAGCTACAAAAGTAAAAGTATTTCTTCCGTCTTCTAAATTAGACATAACTTTTATAAATTGCTTGTAATCTTTTCGATAAATGACAAAACCGGGCTTTAAATATTTATCTTCATAAACAACATCATACTGCATAACTGCACTTCCTTACTATACCCAGTATACAAACTATTTTACAAAAAGTAAAGAGTTTGATATGATAAAACTGGTGATTGGATGAAAACGTTGACAAAAGAGCATGTTGAAATTTTAGAAATTAAAAAATCCAAATTTATTTCTGTCATGAAACGTGTGGATACAGAGGAGGAAGCCAAGGCAAGTATTGAAGAATGTAAAAGAATCTATCCAATGGCAAAACATTATGTCTATGCCTATATCATTGATTCCATAAAACGATGCTCTGATGATAAGGAACCAAGTAAAACAGCTGGTCCTCCCATCTTACAAGTATTAGAAAAAAAGGAAATGAACCATGTTATTTGTATTGTAATTCGTTATTTTGGAGGAATTTTATTAGGAGCTCCTGGACTTGTTCGAGCTTATACCAAAAGTGTATGTAACAATTTAGATTGTGCAACAATTACTCCTTTGCTTATTTATCAAAAAGTTAAATGTTCTTTTTCTTACGATCATGTTGGAAAAATAAATTCTCTCCTCAAAGAAAGAACTATCCTTGATAAACAATTTTTAGATAAAGTTTATTATACAGTCCTTTTAGAGCAAGAGGACCTCCTAATAAAGGAGCTACAAAAATATAGTTCGATCGAAAAAAGTACTTAACGTACTCTTTTTTTTATTGCTTGCGTCTGTAAAAATAAGGAATACAACTTCGCTTTTGTTGGATGAAGTAAAGAACCGAGGGGCAAAAATACTTCTAAATAGAGTTTGTGCTGCTTAGGGAGAAATTTTAATACCCGTAGAAGTTCCCTGTCTTCCATCTGTTGTCCCACTTCTAAAAGAAGGATATACATTTCCTCTGCATCCACTTGTTTACTCTTTTGCATAAAGAACTCTAAATCTTCTTCTTTTACGTTTGAAGAAGAAAGAAATACTTTTCTAAGAAAAGGAACAATTTCTCTTTCTTTTAAATGATTCATACTGCTTCTCCATCCATACTCCATGTTTTTACATCAGTAATTTTGACAGGAATAATCGTTCCAATGGTATTTTTATCCGCTTTTACATTTACTAATTTCATAGTTTCTGTATAACCCATTACTTTTGTATCATCTTTTTCACTAATTCCTTCAATTAACACTTTAACCGTTTTTCCTTTATAAACCTCATTCGCACATTTTGAATAATAATTAATCCGTTCATTTAGCCGTTGTAACCGTTCTTCTTTTACTTCTTTTGCAATTCGATCTTCCATCTTAGAAGCAGGAGTTCCAATTCGTGGGGAAAAAATAAAGGTAAAAGCCGAATCATATTTACACTCTTCTACTACTTGCAATGTATCCTCAAAATCCTCTTCTGTTTCATTTGGAAAACCTACAATGATATCCGTTGTAATAGCTACATTAGGAATCTTTTCTTTTAATTTATGAAATAAGGTAATATATTCTTCTTTTGTATAACGTCTACCCATTTGTTTTAAAATCGTATTGGAACCAGACTGTAAGGGAAGATGAATATAAGGCATAATATTGTCGCAACTCGCAATGATGGAAATCATCTTATCTGTAAAATCCCAAGGATGACTTGTTACAAATCGAATGCGTTCTATCCCTGTCTTACTTACATCAAAAAGTAAATCCTCCATATAATAATCTTCTTCTAAATCTTTTCCATAAGCATTTACATTTTGTCCAAGTAAGGTCACTTCTTTATACCCATTTTCTTTTAAAGCTTGTACTTCAGTTAAAATATCTTCCTTTTTTCTACTTCTTTGCTTTCCTCTTGTATATGGAACAATGCAGTAAGTACAAAATTTATCACATCCATACATAATATTTACCCATGCTTTATATTTCGAATCTCTCTTAAAAGGCATATTCTCAATAATATCGCCTTCTTTAGAGAATACTTCAATTTGATTTTCTTGTTTTATTAAAATTTCATGAATTAATTTGGGCAAATGATGAATATTATGGGTTCCAAACACTAAATCAATATAATTATATTTTTCTAAAATTTCTTTTACTACAACCTCTTCTTGGGCCATACATCCACAGATTCCTGCAATCACATTTGGTCTTTTTTCTTTCAAATTTTTAATTCTTCCTAAAAAACCAAACACTTTATTATGTGCATTTTCACGAATAGCGCATGTGTTTAAAAGAATAAAATCTGCCTCTTCCATACAGTCTACTGGTATAAAACCAAGTTCTTCTAAAAGACCTTTGATATTTTCACTATCATGCTCATTCATTTGACAACCATAGGTTTTTATAAAATAATGCTTCCCTTTGGCAATTCCTCTCAAATTGTCATCTATTTTATAATGAATTGTTTGTACTATCCCATGTTCTTTTGAACGCTTCATTGCTTCTTTCAAATTTGGTACTACCATATTCTCACTTCTCTCTTAAGCAAAATCATACCATACTTTCTTTTTCTCTTCAAGAAAAAAAGGATTATTTCTCCTCTTCAATAATTTTAATATTTTTATTTTCAACTGTTATATTTCCATAAATATCCATCTGTTGCATTTCTTTATGAATGACTAAGAAATCAATCATATCAATAACCGAATAAGCGATCATGAAAACACCAATTAACTTAGTAATTGCGACAGCTCCTTGAAAAGGATTGGTTAAAAAAAGAATGCCCCCTGCTAAAATAAAGATAGATAAAATAAGTGTGAAGCCCCAATTTTTAACATGGTGCATTTTTAATAAATAGGCAAACTGTAATTTAGATACACCATTTACTAACATTAGAATTCCTATTAAAATGGGAATGATACTCGCAATAAGCTCTGTGTTTAATATGAGGATAATACCCGCTACTACCATAAAAACTTGACTGATAAAGGCAAAATTTATGTAGTTTGCTTCTTTGTCAAATAGTTGTTTTACTAGTGGGATAATAGCAAGAAGTAATGTCCCACCAACTACATAGGAAATAATTTTTAAGGTCAATTCCGCTTTTAAAATTAAAAAAATTCCTAGAATAATAAAGACTAACCATGATAATAAAGATGTTTTTAATATTTTATCAAATTGTTTTTTCATACATACCCTCTTCTCTACTTCTATTATAACATAGCTCTTTTTATTTGTAAAACTATAGTGCATCTAAAAGTTGTTTATATTTACGATACTCTAGAGCCAGTTTTTGATATGTTTTTTTTCCAAATTTTAATTTTACATGTTTAGGCCAGTTTGTAAGTGTCACTTCTTCCTGGTGTTTAAGCGCCCATGGATAACAATGATAGATTAAATCAAAAATAAGTTTTTTGTCTTGATTTATTTTTCGACTCAAATAGATAAAGGCAATCACTCTATGATTGATATGTGTATTTACTAATTTTTTAGGACTAAATAAAATTTTATAAATATCAAAAAGATTTAAATTTTCTTCAACAGCAAGTATATCTAAAATTTCCATGCGTTTAAAAACATTTTTTTCATTGTAAATTCTATCATAGCAATTTGGATATAAAGTATTAAATTTTTCTTTTATTTGTTTCTTATTATCTAAAAACACATAATCCATAAGTTCTTTCATTCCAATAGTAGAAAAAAGAAAACGAACAAATGGTTCTGTTACTGCATATAGGGCTCCATAAATGGTTTCTTTTTCATTAAATGCAAGTCCTAAGTAGCCTTTCATAAAAAATAGATCAGGATTGCTAAATGTTTGTTCTTCCATTATTTCTTTAAGAGCCATATATTTTGGATTTGCGTGTTCCTCTAAAAGATTCATATATTTAAACTGTCGTCCTTTAATTCCATTTTCACCACGAATGATGCTTTCAATTAATCCAACACCATATGTATAAGGTGTACTATCTGTAAATAAGATATTGAGTCCATGAGGAACGATAGCTACACTCTGTGTTGTTTTCTTTTTCATTTTTAAGAGATAAATTTTATAATCAAGACTTCTATGAAGGTAATTTTTAAGAATGCCATATGGCTCATTAACCTCTATTTTTTTTAAATCGATCTTAGAATAATGATTTGAAAGTTTTTTTGCATATTTACGACTACAGTATTGTTTTTTTATTGCTTTGTATGCTTTTCTTTTATCCTTTTTAGATGTTGGTATTCCCAAAATATTACAAACATTTACAAAATAAGATTCTTCTTTTGTTACAGATAACAGCTCTCTATTTTCTAACGCGAATTTCTTCAAAATAGAAAGTTTATCTTTTTCAAGTAAAAAAATATCATTTTGTTCATCGTAATCAAAATAATTAGAATAAGCTTGTAACTCTGGATTTGGAAAACAACTAGCATCTCCTTTTGCTTGTATCACATATTTATGACGCAATTGTGCGAAGGTATATTTTATTTTATAGATGATAGTTATCATACAACCCCTCCTTTTTTGCGCTTTACTATAGCATACTTTACTTTAAATTTCAACAAATAAACATGGTCATTGTAATTTTTTTTATAACTTTTTAAAAAATAGCTAGAATTTTAAAAAATAATATGCTATAATCAATTTATGGGGCGTTAGCTCAGTTGGTAGAGCAACTGACTCTTAATCAGTGGGTCTAGGGTTCGAATCCCTAACGCCCCACCATAATAGAAAGATACTCGAACCCAAAAAAAGGTTCGAGTTTTAAATTATCTTAAACGATTATGATATTTTTGCAAGGATGGCGGAATGGTAGACGCGCTACTTTGAGGGGGTAGTAAGTAAATCTTGTGGGAGTTCAAATCTCCTTCCTTGCACCATAGGGAAATTAGTCGAACTAGTTCGACTTTCAAAATATAAAGGTTAATTTCGGTTAATCTTTTTTGTTTGTTTTGAAAGGAGTTTGATTAGTTATGCAAATAGTAAAAGAAAAGTTAGAAATTGATGAAAAATTGGAAAAGAAAATTAA
>CATOJL010000039.1 GCA_951800155.1 uncultured Bacilli bacterium
TGCTTGGAGGTATGTGTATGATACATATAATGAAAATAAACGATAATGCTTTTGAAAGAATGAAAAAAGGAATAAAAAAAAGAGAATATAGAGTTAATGATGAAAAAAGAAAATTAGTTAGAGTTGGAGATATAATAGAATTTCAAAAGATTTCTAATCAAGAAGAGAAAATACAAATGGATGTAAAAGATATAAATTATTTTTATTCTTTAAATGATGCTATTTCTTTACATTTTGATGAAGATTTTAGCGATAGACATAGCGATATTGAGAGTACAGTTCATTCGTTTTATCAAAAAGGTTATTGTACTGAAGAAGAAATTGAAAAAAATGGAATGGTAGTTTTCGAAATAAAAAAGCATAGAATTACTCATGCTAATGCTACAGCTTGTTATTTAATAAAAGATAATAAAGTATTGATGATAAAATTTTCTAAAAAATGGGGACAAGTATATGCTCCACCTGGAGGGAAATTTGAAAGTGGCGAAACACCTTTAGATTGCATAATAAGAGAATTTTATGAAGAAACAGGACTAACTTTAATCAATCCTAGATTACAAGGAATATCTTATTGGAAAGATTCATCCGAAGGAATAATATTTGTTTATGTTGCCGATGATTTTAAAGGAGATTTGAAGGTAGTATCAGAAGAAGGAACTCTTGAATGGATAAAGTTAGAAGATTTATCAAAAATAAAACA
Organism: uncultured Bacilli bacterium; assembly: GCA_951800155.1. Classification (GTDB taxonomy): domain Bacteria; phylum Bacillota_I; class Bacilli_A; order RF39; family UBA660; genus CATOJL01. The sequence continues at coordinate 701 of CATOJL010000039.1, forward strand.
GTTTGATCAAAATGAAAAATTTACACCCTATTTATTTAAAGATGAATTATTTGAAGGAAAATTTTTATTAGATGACAGTTGTATGGTTTTAAAATATGAAATAAGAAAAATGTAGGTGGTAAGATGAATTTCAGTGCAGAAGATTTATTAAGAATATTTGATGAAAATAAGGATAAAAGGAGAAAACATTATAATGAAAACAATAATGGTTGATATGGATGATGTATTAACTTATGGCAATTTTTCTAAAATATTAGAAGATTACTTAGGATACAAACCAGACTATGATAATATTAAAACATATTATATCCAAGATATTCTAGGCAATCAAAAAGACGACTTCTTTAGTAAATTTAAAGATATGGATATGTACGAAAATGCTGTTCTTTTACCAGATTGTTATGATGTTTTAAAAGAATTAAGTAAGCATTATAAAATTTATATATGCACAGATTATATTTGGAGAGAAATCATTGAATATGCAGGAAATAACCTTAAAAATAAATATAATTTTTTATATGAAAAATTAGACTTTATAAGTCCGAACAATTTTATATTCACAGCTGATAAAACAATTGTTAATTGCGATATAAAAATTGATGATAAAATAAATAATATTGAAGGTGCAGAAACTAAACTATTATTTACTGCATGGCATAATAAAGATTTAAGTGATAAAGAATTAAAAGAACAAGGCATTATTAGAGTCAATAATTGGAAAGAGATTATAGAAGTATTAGAAAATATCTAGCTTCATTTAATTCATGGAGGCGTATATGTATATATTTTTAGGTATTGATGTAGATAATGAGTTTGCAGAAATTAAAAAGAAAGCAAATATAATTGATAAAAATATTGGATTTAAAAATTCGTGTTTTACTTTACCAATGCACATTTCATTAAAGACATCTTTTAAAATCGACAGTTCTAATTTTGATAGTGTTATTGAAGAAGTTATGAATTATTACTCATCTATACGACCATTTAAAATAGATATTTATAGGTTAGAAATGTATGACAATATAGTTTGGATAAGAATGTGTAGAAATAGAGAATTAGATAAAGTACATGATGATATAAATAGAGTTTTATTGGAAAAGCATAATATTAGACTACACGAATATGACTTGGATTATAAATATCATACGACATTATTTATGGATGATAATACGCATAGTATTAAAGAAGCATACAATATGATAAGTAAAACAGAATTGCCACAGAGTATTATGGCAAATTAATTTATTATTGGTGTTTCAAAAACTGGTGAACTAGGTTCTTATAGAATTTATAAGAAAATACAAAGAAAATTGTAAAATCATATTGCATTCAATAAAGTATTAGCGCCATTATAAGTTCATCAAATACGAATGAACTTATTTTTTGTTGATGCGTGCAGAACCACATCAGTAAATGCACCATTGAGAAATTTGTTCTAACTTTTTAGAACTTTATATGCAAAAAATATCAATTTCAAAAGAAGCTGATATTTTTTTGTGATTTAAGAAAAGATAGACAAAGTGGTAAGTATGATTAGTAAAGAATTACATTTTGATGAGGAACTAAAAAAGAAAATAGAGTTTCTTTGTGATTTTTGTAACATAAAACCTAATATAATAATTAGATCATATGACTATGTTGAAAAATGTGACATATATGAAAAAGTAAGAAATACATTTGAGGTGTTAACATGATAACAAATAGAGAAAGCTTAAAGGCAAAATTGCGTAATTTATCAGATAAAACAAATATAGCATCAAATTATGCTTATGTAACGAAGGTAGGAAATGAATACTACTAAGAGTAGGGGATCCATATTGGTATGAGTGGGATGTTGGTGTTAAAAATATAGTAAATATGTTAAACTTAGAAAATAAAATTGAATATATCATTTTCCAAAGTTCAACGCATGATACTAGGTTTTGTATATGAAATATACATAATGCTTCGTTGACAATTGCATATAATAATTATATAATTTTGTCATAGAGATAGGAAAAGGAGGGATAATTTATGAAAAAATATTTGGTTTTAGGAATTATATCATTTTCTTTGATGGCAACAACTGCTTATGCATTGAATGAAAATGGTAGACATTCTATTCATCATGAAACAGAAGAGTATCACCAAAACTGTCCATACCAAGCTGGAACAGGAAATTGCCCATATCATGATTATGAAACAAATCATCAAGATTGCCCAAATTATGAGTCTAGACACCAACAGCAAGAATCTCATCATTCAACGACAAGTACAAATAACTATAACGGACATGGAAGACATGGTCGTCATCATTAAAAATATTTTATAGAAAAAGATAGCAGATTTCTCACTATCTTTTTTTTGCTTAGTGGTTCTAGATGCCTTTCCTAGATGTCTTTTAATTTTTATTTTGAGCTATTAAAGAAAATAATTGTTCTGGCGTTTCTTCCATTCCTCTAGAAATCCATTCATTAACTATACCAAATATGCCATAAGCAACAAAGGAAGTGGCATAAGCTTCTATATTGTTGTTCTTTTCTTGTAACTTACAAGCATATAAAATGGTTTCTAATACAATATTTGTTAGTTGTTCCTGATATAGCATGAGGTAGAATTCTTTATGTTTTTGATAATGAATAAGTAAAGAAGGAATCAACATTTCCATTGTTGCATTTTGATCGTTTTCAAATTCTTTCCCCCATCCTTCTATTAATTTTTTATCATATTTTTTTAAAATATCCTCTTTACTTGTAAAATTGCGATAAAAAGAAGCTCTGCCAATGCCTGCTATATCACACAAAGCACTAATGGATATTTGCTTTAAATGATATTTTTTCAATAATAAGAATAAAGTATCTGTCAGTTTTTGAACTACATAAGATTCTTGCTTTGTTTCTTGAATTGATACATTTTGTTCAATCTGTTTCATTTTTTCCTCCCTTCTTGCATTCCATTTTTTCAGATGATACAATTGTACCACACTTATGAGTTTTAGGAAAGGAGTCAAGTTATGTTAGAACTTAAAAACATTACAAAAGGGTATTGGATTGGAGGGGTAAGACAGAATGTATTAAAGGGCATCAGTCTTCAATTTAGGAGAAATGAGTTTGTATCTATTTTAGGAGCAAGTGGAAGTGGAAAAACGACACTTTTAAATATTATTGGTGGATTAGACATATATGATAGTGGAGAGCTGTTCATTGAGGGAATGGCAACTTCAAAATATAGAGATATTGATTGGGATAGTTATCGAAATCATCGTGTTGGTTTTATTTTTCAAAGTTATCATTTAATTATGCACCAAACGATTCTATCGAATGTTGAAATCGCACTTACTTTATCTGGTGTATCTAAGAAACAAAGAAGAAAAAGAGCGATAGAGGTTTTAGAAAAGGTAGGTTTAAAAGATCATCTTTATAAAAAACCAAATCAACTAAGTGGAGGCCAAATGCAAAGAGTCGCTATTGCACGTGCTTTGGTGAATAACCCTGAAATCATTTTAGCCGATGAACCAACGGGAGCCCTAGATTCAGAAACAAGTATTCAAATTATGGAGCTTTTAAAGGAAATTGCTCAAGAAAAGTTAGTAATTATGGTTACGCATAATCCTGATTTAGCGCATCGTTATTCAAATCGAATGATTGAATTAAAAGATGGCTTGATCGTACAAGATAATCATCCCTATGAACTGGATGGAGAGGTTAGAACGAAAAAGATAACAAAAACATCCATTTCTTTCCTTACTTCCCTAATGTTATCTTTTCATAATTTATTGACAAAAAAAGGGAGAACTTTTTTAACCTCTTTTGCAGGTTCTATAGGAATTATTGGTATTGCTTTCATTTTATCTTTATCAAACGGGGTAAATCAGTATATATCAAGCATGGGAAGGGAATCTTTATCTAATTTTCCAATTGTTTTAGAAAAAGATACTTATGATTTTTCGAAGCTATTTCATGCGGGAGAGGAAGAAAAAATAGGGTGTAAGGATGGACAAATCTGTTCGGAAGATGACATGACTAAGCCAATTTATTTTTTAACCCATGAAATTGTAAAACAGAACGATTTAAAGGCATTTAAGAAATATATAGAGAGTCAGGAGGAAATCAAAGAGTACATAACAGAAATAAACTATGACTATGCTTTCGATTTACAAATTTATTCTACAAATCATGAAAAATATACAAAAATTCATCCAAATCCTTTTCGTTCATTTGAAAATGAAAATAGAGAGAATATTGCTTCTTTACAAACGAATGTAGAGCAAAAGCCTGTTTTTGAACAATTATTAAATAATGAAGAAGTCTTAAATGATAAGTATGAATTGCTTGCTGGAACGATACCTAAAGAATACAATGAACTGGTTTTGGTGATAGGAAAAGACAATAGAATTTCAGACTCTATTCTTTATGCTATGGATATAAAAGATAAAAATGAATTAGGAAAACTTTTAGAACAAGCCAACATGGATACAGTGAAAAGTACAGAGTATACTTATGAAGATATTTTAAACTTATCTTATCAACTCATTTTAAATACGGATTATTATCAATATGAAAATGGAAAATATACGGATCATGCAAAGGATACAGAATATATGATGGAAGTAGTAAAGAATGGTGTTCCTCTAAAAATAGTAGGTATTCTTAGAGCAAGAGAAGAAGATACGCGTGCTAATTTTATTGGATATAAAAGTTCTTTAAAGGAATATGTAATGCATCGTATTTCACAAACAGACATTTATAAAAAACAAATAGAAAATCCAGAAATAAATGTCTTAACCAATGAAAAATTTGATGGGATGCTCTATACTTATGAAGAAAATTGTCATTTATTAGGTATTGCTTCCTTAGATAATCCATCTAAAATTGAAATTTATCCAAAAGACTTTGCTTCAAAAGAAAAAATTATATCTTTTATTGATTCATATAATGAAATGCAAAAAGAAAAAGGGGAGAATGAAAAGATAGTCAATTATACCGATTTAATCAAAACGGTGATAAGTGGTATAACCTCTATTGTCAGTATTATTTCTTTTGTTTTAATTGGCTTTGTTGCTATTAGTTTACTTGTATCAAGTATCATGATTGCTATTATTACTTATATTAGTGTTCTTGAACGTACGAAGGAAATTGGAATATTAAGAGCCATAGGAGCTAGTAAAAAAGATGTGGTTCGTGTATTTAAGGCAGAAACAATTATTGAAGGACTTATAGCAGGTATTCTTGGAATTGGGATAACTTTGTGTATTTGTACTTTAGTCAATGTCGTTGTAGCTCATTTGACTTCTGTCAACTCAGTTGCTAGGTTACCTTTTGGCGGTGCCATCTTCCTCATTCTGTTAAGTGTTTTATTAAATGTGATTGCAGGGAGTATCCCTTCGAATATGGCGAGTCGAAAAAGGCCTGTTGAAGCCTTACGAGGAGAATGATTCCATTCAAAATTTGTTATGTAGTTAAGAAATGTATCAAATGCTTTAGAAGATAGAATGAAAAGAATGCCTGCAAAAGAGAAAATGGATTTTAGTCATGATAATGCAGGTATTGACTACTTGGAAAAGATACAATAAAATAGTCTTTAAAGAGAAAAAATGTATAAAGAGGTGAGAACATGAGAATAGAAAAAGTATAAGTGAGGCATAGACTTTGATTATGCCATGAAAGGAAGGCATAGTGTGTTAGAAGTCAAACATATGAGTATAAAAATAAAGGATAGAGATATTGTTAAAGATTTATCCTTTACGTTAGGTAAGGGGGATAAACTGGCTATTATTGGTGAAGAGGGAAATGGGAAATCCACTTTATTAAAGGGAATTTTGGGAATTTGTACTTATGCAGAGGTAACAGGAAATATTCATAAAAAGGGATACCAGATTGGTTATCTAGAACAAACAATAAGTAAGGAAAACTTGTCTAAGACAGGGTATGATTTTTTATTTGTAGATAGGAATGTTTATCATGAAAAAGTAAATCATCTATATAAATGTTTAAATGTACTTGGTTTAAAAGATGACATTTTGAAACAAGAAATACATACTTTATCAGGTGGGGAAAAAGTAAAAATAGGAGTTTTAAAATTACTACTTGATGATTGTGACATTCTCTTTTTAGATGAGCCAACAAATGATTTAGATCTAGAAACTTTAAAATGGTTAGAAAATTTTATCAAACAAACGGAGAAACCTATTTTATATGTTTCTCATGATGAGTCCTTACTTGCAAATACAGCGAATCAAATCCTCCACTTAGAACAAATAAATAAAAAAACAGATTGTAGATGGACCTTAGTAAAAATGGATTATGATGCTTACATTGCCACGCGGTTGCACTCGATTGAAAAACAAACACAAGTTGCTAAAGCAGAAAAAAGAGAGTACAACAAACAACAAGAAAAACTTCGAAAAATCATGCAAAAGGTGGAATATCAACAAAATACAGTTTCTAGACAAAAGCCACATGAGGCAAAAGTTTTAAAAAAGAAAATGCATTCTTTAAAAGCACAAGAAAAGAGATTCGATCACGTTTCTTTGACACAAATACCAGATGTTGAAGAACAAATTCATTTCTTTTTTGAAAATGTAGAACTGCCTAGTAGAAAAGATATCCTTCATTTAAAGATTCCATTCCTTCAAGTACAAGATAAAATTCTCTCTAAAAATATAGAATTAGAAGTTAGAGGAAATGCACATATCTGTATTGTTGGTAAAAATGGAGTTGGGAAATCAACTTTACTTAAAAAAATGTATCAAGAGTTAAAAGATAGAAAAGATATTAAAGTAGGCTATATGCCACAAAATTATGAAGATATTTTGAAACCAGAAATGTTTGTCACTGATTTTCTTTCTTTTAATAAAAGTCAAGAAGAAATCACAAGAGCAAGGATGTATTTGGGAAATATGAAATTTACTAAGAAAGAAATGACAGGAAAAATAAAAGATTTAAGTAATGGTACTAAGGTAAAATTATTCTTCATTCAATTTGTTTTAGACCACTGTAATGTTTTAATATTAGATGAACCAACTCGAAATGTAAGTCCATTATCAAATCCAATCATTCGTAAAGTATTAAGCGAATACCAAGGAACGATCATTAGTGTATCTCATGACCGAAAATATATACAAGAAGTGACAGATTGTGTATATACATTAACAGAAGAAGGGTTAGTAAAAAACAATTCTCTTTAAAAATAGCTATATGAAAAGTGAATGGATTTTAGATTCACTTTTTTAGTCGAAATTTTTTGACAATTCAAAATACACGTGGTATTATAAACTTGTTTGATAAGGGAAATTTTTTAAGAAAGTTGTGTAGGGAGTTTTTGCTATGAAGAGAAAAAATTTGTATAAAAACATAAAAAGAACATGGCGGTATATGAAATCGTCTAAATGGAATTTAGTTATTTATGCGTTTGTGAGTATTTTAGAGGGAATTATTGGAATTATTCTTCCTTTTATTTCAGCAAAAATTATATTAAATTTAACGGATGGCCTTATGAATCAACTCATTTTAACAGCCCTCCTTGTTTTTTTAATCGAGTTTGTCCTTTCTACCTCTACGTATTTTAAATCCCATTTTTATCAAAAAATATACCAAAAAACACTTGTCGATTTACAAATGGCGGTTGCCAGAGAAACACTGAAAATTGAGGTAAGTGAAATTGATAAAGAATCAGCAGGCTTATTTATTGATCGCCTAAACAAAGATACAGCAGAAATTGCTTCTATGTTTATGGAATATACTTATTGGATTTCTTCGGTTTTATCACGAGTTGGAATTGTATTTTCGGTTTTCTTTATGAATATCTATTTGTTTTTTTATTGTTTATTTTTCGCTTTCCTCCTCTTCTTTGTCAATAAGAAAAGATTAGAAAAACGAACGAAAATCCTAAAAAATCTAAAAAAAATTCGTGAAAAAAAGACTGGACTAACGAGTGAACTGGTAAGAGGTATTCGTGATATTAAAGTTTTAAATGCTCAACATTCAATATTAAAACAAACAGAGGTGAGTGTTGAAAAAGCATCTTTCGAAGAAATTAAAATGCTAAATACAAATCATATATATATGTATATAGAGGATCTTGTACGTATAATAGATCAATTTCTTTTTCTTGTATTTGGTTGTTTTCTTTATAAAAAAGGATTACTTACGATTCCTGTTTTTGTAATTATTTATAATTATCAATCTAAAATAGAAAGAATGTTAACAGGAGTATCTAAATTACTTGAGTTTGGGAAGCAATTTACGGTTGCTTCGGATCGCATTTTTGAAATTATAGAAGATGACACATTTAAAAAAGAAAAGTTTGGAACAATTTCATGTGAGAAGTTAAATGGACACATTCGGTTTGAAAATGTAACTTTTCAATACCGAGAAGATTCTCCTATATTAAATAAGATATGTTTTGAGATTCAACCAAATGAAAAGGTAGCTTTTGTTGGAAAAAGTGGTGTTGGAAAAACAACAATCTTTCATTTGATTACGAAACTATATTCACCAACAGATGGTTGTATTTATTTAGATGGAAATCCTATTGATGCTTTAACAGATGACACCATACGAAATAATATGTCTATTATTACCCAAAGTCCTTATATTTTTAATTTTTCCATTAAAGAAAATTTGTTATTAGCAAAAGAAGATGCGAGTATGGAAGAGATACGTGAAGCTTGTAAACTTGCTTGCATTGATGAATATATTATGTCCTTACCAGATACATATGACACCATATTAGGTGAAAATGGTGTGATTTTATCAGGTGGACAAAAGCAACGCTTAGCCATCGCGCGTGCTTTGCTTATGAAAACAGAAATTATTTTATTTGATGAGGCCACATCTGCACTCGATAATGCAACCCAAAGAGAAATTCAAGAAGCAATTGCGAACTTAAAAGGAGAATATACTATTTTACTTGTCGCTCATCGTCTATCAACCATTATTGATAGTGATAAAATCTTTGTTGTAGAAGATGGAAAAATTATTTCCTGTGGAACACATAAGGAATTATTAAAGACTTGTTCTTTTTATCGAGGACTTTACGAGAAGGATTTACAAGCGTAAAATAAGGAAAAGGAGTTGTTCATAAATGGAAAAGAAAAATAAAAATTGCTTAAAACAATTTTATCCATATTTAAAACCATATAAAGTAAAATTATTGCTCATTTTTATTTGTATTTTCTTATTCAATTTATCCTATATTCTTACAGGGTATTTAAATGGTGCAGCCATAGAGTCTGTAGTCAGTCAGAATATTGATAGAGCTTTATTTTGTTTAGGAGCTTATTTTTTGATTGAAATTACAAGTGGTTTGATGAACCGCGTTTCTTACTATTTTTTATCCAAAATACAGATAAAAGTATCTAGAAAACTTGGCTATGATGCTTATGGAAAAGTGATGTGCCTACCTGCTTATGCATTTGAAGAACTTTCAAGTGGAGAAATTATCAACCGTGTAACCAATGATACAGAAGCAATTGCAGGTTCAATGAATCGGCTAATTAGTATACTGTCAAATAT
>CATOJL010000040.1 GCA_951800155.1 uncultured Bacilli bacterium
CTCTCATCCTATTTTCTTTACACATATCTTTTACCTCCTTAATGAAATTTTACTATAAAAAAGAAAAGAGATATTCCCTTTTATACATATCTCTTAAATGAATAACTTGGGTATAGTTCTCTTTTGCTTATTCTTTTAGTAATCTTCTTCCCCTTTATTTTTAAATTGTAAAACAATAGGTACTCCTGTAAAATCAAAAGACTCACGAATTTTATTTTCTAAATATCTTTGGTAAGAGAAATGCACTAGTCCCTTATTATTGACTTGTAAGTTAAAGACAGGTGGTTTCATTGCTACTTGGTTTGCGAAATAAATCTTTAATCTTTTATCTTTATATGTAGGAGGTAAATTAAGTTGATAAGCATCACGAATGACATCGTTTAATAAGCTTGTCTTAATTTCTCGAGTACTATTTTCATAGACACGTAGTACCTCAGGCATAAGCGTATGTATTCTTTTTTTTGTGCGTGCTGATAAAAAGACAATAGGAGCATAACGAATAAATGCAAATTCTGATGCGATTAAAGCTTTAAATTTCTTCATTTCTTCTTCCTTATCGGAAATCATATCCCATTTATTTACCACAAGAACAAGGCTCTTTCCTGCTTCAAGCGCATAACCTGCTATATGTTTATCCTGCTCAATAATTCCCTCTTCTGCATTTAGAACAAGAAGACAAACATCTGAGCGGTCAATCGCCCGCATCGAACGAAGTAAACTATATTTTTCAATATTTTCATATACTTTTCCACGTTTACGCATCCCCGCTGTATCAATGACAACATATTCCTTCTCATGATAGCGAAAAGGCATATCAATAGAATCCCTTGTTGTTCCTGCTACATCTGACACAATCACTCGATTTTCTCCTAATAGAGCATTGACTAAACTACTCTTCCCTACATTGGGTCTACCAATTACAGAGAATTTAATAACATCAGTCGCATATTCTTCTTCCATTTCTTCAAAATCAGCACAGACAAGCTCTAAAAGATCATAAATTCCCTCATTTTGTTCAGCACTTATAGGAACATATTCTTTAAATCCTAGCTCATAAAAATCATACATGTGCTCTTTATATTCTTTTGTATCACTTTTATTAATTACAACAATCACTTTTTTTCTAGATTTTTCTAACATACCCTTCACAAGTAAATCATCTTTGGTAATGCCTTCCTTTCCATCCACTAAGAAAAGAACAACATCTGCCTCATCAATTGCTAGTTCCACTTGCACCCTTATTTCTGCATTAAATACATCTTTTCCACTATAAATACCACCTGTATCAATCAAATAAAAAGAATAATTTTTAAACGTAGCATTTCCATACAAGCGATCTCTTGTTACGCCCGGCATCTCTTCTGTAATTGCCATTTTATGCCCTATCATTCGGTTAAATACAGTCGATTTCCCTACATTGGGTTTTCCTACTAAAGCTACTGTTTTCTTTTTCATGTTTTCCCCTCCAGAAAAAAAGACTTTAACAAGTCAAATTTTAGTCATCTTATTGTAGCATTTTTTTTCCTCTTCGACAATTCTTTTCCCTTGTTTTCTTTCAAAAATACAATTTTATCCAATTTTTTTCATTTTTATAAAAAAAAGAATTGACAATTTAACTCTTTTCGGTTAATATATAAATCACCAATTCGGAGAACTTTAATCTGAATTGGTGCTAGTATCACACTAGCCAACCCCTTTTTATTCTTTTATGAAACTGTTCTCAGGGGGGACAGTTTCTATTTTTTTACCCTTTTTTATCCCTTATGAAACTATATCTCAGTATTGTTCCTGTTGGACAATATAAATATATCATAAAAAAAGAAAAATTATGTCACAATCTTTCTTTTTTTTATTCATTTTACATCCTATTTTACATTCTCACTTAGTCCTACATAATAATGATAACGTTCGACTGCATCCTTTTTTTGTTCTTCTAAAAGTTCTTCTGCATGAAGAGGATTGATTGCCTTTAGCATTTTATATCGCGTCTGTTTATTTAAAAACTCTTCATATGTATCAAAATCAACTCTTTTACTATCAAGTGAAAATTCCTTTTGTTCAGGATTATAACGAAAAACAGGAAAATATCCACAAGATACAGCCAATTTTTCCATTCGAATCGTATTCACCATTCCGCCTTCAATTCCATGAGAGATGCAAGGTGTATACGCAATAATGATCGATGGACCCTTATGTTTTTCTGCTTCATGAAATGCCCGTACAACTTGTTGCATATTATAACCAATTGAAACTTGCGCTACATAAACATGGGGATAAGCGAGGGCCATTTTAGCTAAATCCTTCTTATTAGTTCTCTTTCCATTCGTTGCAAAAGCTGCGATGGCTCCTTTTGGACTTGCTTTAGAAGATTGGCCTCCTGTATTGGAATATACTTGGCTATCTAAAACTAAAATATTGACATCATCATTACTTGCTAATACATGATCGATTCCCGAATAACCAATATCGTATGCCCAACCATCACCTCCAATGGTCCAAATACTACGTGCTACCATATAGTCTTTTAATGCATGTAACTCTTTAGGTACAGTCATATAATCTAACTTTTCATACACTTCTTTGGTAATTGCATAATCCTCTGGATTAGCTAACCATTTTTGATAGTATTCCCTATTCTCACTTTCTAAATTTTCTTCCATAATGTGAGCAATACGTTCTCTTAACACTTTGTTTCCAATCAATAAACCATATCCATATTCTGCATTATCTTCAAAAAGGGAATTTGCCCAAGGAACGGTATACGGCATAGAGGGAACCGAACCTCCATAAATGGATGAACAACCTGTCGCATTCGCAATGATTAATTTTTCACCAAATAGTTGCGTTAAAAGTTTAATATAAGCTGTTTCCCCACAACCAGCACACGCTCCTGAAAAAGCAAATTTAGGTTGAACAAACTGTGTTCCAGAAATAATTGTTTTATCAATCTCTTTCTTTTCTGTAATATTTTCTGTCAAATAATTAAAAATTTTCTGGCTATTTTCTTTTATCTCTATATCCAGTTGGGAAGGAACTAAGGCTTTCCCATCTTTTTTCCCCGGACAATGTTCCATACATAAACCACAACCCGTACAATCTGCTACGGAAATACCTAAAACATAATAATATTTTTTTAATTCTGCATGTGTAGGTAAAATACACCTTTCTTGGATATATTTTGGACTTTTTTTATACTCCTCTTCATCCAATAAAAATGGTCGAATCACACCATGTGGGCAAAGAAAAGAACACTGATTACATTCAATACAATTGCTAGCAATCCATTTAGGAACGATATCGCTAATACATCTTTTTTCCTTCTTTGCAGTACCACAAGGAAACGTTCCATCTGGTTTTTCTAAAAAGGCTGTTGTCTTTAGAGAATCTCCTTTTCTTTTTACCATTGCCTCAAATACACTCATTTCCTTTTCTTCCTCTGGAAATAAGATTTCATCATCCAGTTGAATCTCTTTAATATATTGACAAGCAAGATCAATAGCCTCTTCATTCGCTTTAATTGCTTTTTCCCCTTTTTTAAAGAATTTTTTATGAACATATTCTTTTAATTTTTCCTTAGCCATCTCTAAATCCAGTAAACCAGATAAAGAGAGAATCGCACTTTCCATAATCATGCTCACCTTATTTTGAAGTCCTACTTTACGGGCTAGTTCATAAGCATGAATGGTATATACTTTTACATGTCTACTAATTAAGATATTCTTTAAATTATCTGGAATACTCTTTTTAAACTCTTCTTCACTTTTTGTAGTGTTGACAAGATAAATCCCATTTTCTTGTATATTTGAAATGGTATCGAAAGAGGAAACATAAGTATCTTTTGATACAACAACAATTCTTGGATTTTCCACATAATAGGTCGAACGAATGACTTGGTTTGAAAAACGCAAGTGTCCAACTGTCACGCCACCTGATTTTTTAGAATCGTATTGAAAATAACCTTGCACATATTTATCTGTATGATCCCCTACCAGTTGAATTAAAGACTTTCCAGCACTAACCATGCCATCTGAACCATAACCATAAATAAGACATTCCTCATGCAAACAGATTTTAAAAGGTTCTTCCTCTAAACTAAGATGTGTCACATCATCATCGATGCCAATGGTAAATCTCTGTTTTAGTCCATTTTGTAACATAGTATAAACTGCCCTAATGCTAGATGGAGGGGTATTCTTAGAAGATAAACCATATCTGCCGCCTACAACATGAATTTTTGTATCTTTTAAGGCAGCTACCACATCTAGGTATAGAGGTTCTCCAAGACTCCCCGGTTCTTTAGTTCGATCTAAAACCGCTATATTTACAGTTGTTGCGGGAATCGCCTTTTTTAATGCTTTCACATGAAATGGTCGATACAAATGTACTTCCACTAATCCAATTTCTCCCCCTAGAGCATCTATCGTTTCTTTAATCGTTTCACAAACAGAACCCATAGCCACAATCAAATGCTTTGCTGTTGGATTTCCATAATAATTAAATAATTTATAATCTGTATTTGCGAGGATATTAATTTCCTTCATGTAAGATTCTACAATTGTTGGAACTTCCTCATAAAACTTATTTCGAACTTCTACTGCTTGAAAGTAAATATCATCATTTTGCGCAGTTCCCTTTATAACTGGATTTAAAGGATTTAAAGCTCTACTTCTAAATGAACGTATTCTCTCGTAGTCCACTAATTTTCGCATATCTTCTATATCAAGTACATGAATTTTGTCAATTTGGTGACTTGTTCTAAATCCATCAAAGAAATGCAGAAAAGGTAAGCTGGATTTTATCGCTGATAAATGGGCTACCGCGGCTAAGTAAGTAGCATCTTGAACAGAAGAAGAAGCTAGCATGCAAAAACCAGTCATACGAGTTGCATAAATATCTTGATGATCACCAAATATGGATAGTGCATGGCTAGCTAAAGAACGAGCAGCAACATGAATCACACAAGGTAACATTTCTCCCGCTATTTTATACATATTTGGTATCATTAATAGTAATCCTTGACTTGCAGTAAACGTAGTTGTAAGTAGACCTGCTTGTAAAGAACCATGTACCATACCCGCAGCACCTGCTTCACTTTGCATCTCAATTACTTTTACTTTATCGTTAAAAATATTGAGTTGGCTATAACTACTCCACTCATCAATATGCTCTGCCATGGGACTTGATGGTGTTATGGGATAGATTCCTGATACTTCTGTAAACATATAGGCTGTATAACTACAAGCTTCATTTCCATCAACTGTCATTACCCTTTTCATTCTTATCTTCCTCTTTTCCTATTCTCTCTTAGTATACATTATACTAAAAAAAGAGAAAAAAGCAAAGAAAAAACTGACATTTGTCAGTTTAGGTTCTATTGAATTATTATGATCCTGAAGGTGGTGTCAATTGAGATGTAAATCCTGAACAATCCCCTGTTCTTGCTGCATCAAAACTCTTTGTAGAAGAACACATTACAACATCTTTAGCATTTGCTGAATTTACATCATAATGATAAATGATATAATATGAACTAAATTTTAACTCAGCTTGTATTACAAATCCTTTATCATCAACATAAATGTATTGACCATCATAACTGTCGTTTACTTTTACTGGTGAATCTCCTTTGATTTCTAGATTAACTGGATTTGTTCCAGCAGTACCATCAGATTTTCTTAATGTAATAGCTCTTGGACCAGTAATATCAAATATACCATATTGTAATGTTGAATTTTCCATGTTATCTAATAATAATTCTTTTTCGATTGTGTTTACATACGCTAACATACTCTGTTCTGCAGCACCTTTTCTTGACTTATCAATCATACTTAGTATTGTTGGAGTCGCAATTAAGGCGATAACAGCTAAGATAACGATAACAGCTAATAATTCAATTAATGTAAAACCTTTTGCATTTCTTTTCATAAATCTTTCTCCTCCTATGTTTACAATATTAGTCTATCACAAAAATTTCATCCTAGTCAATAACTATTTACAAAAATTGTCGAATTCTGTAATATCCCTGTAAACATGTTCTATTTTTCATTGTTAGAATATCCATTTTCTTTTCATTTATACCTTTTATACAATAAAAATATAAAATCTTATCTTTTTAAATTACTTTTGATACAACAGATAAGTCTTGCTGTATATTTATTAAGTCATTTTTCTGTTTTAAAACGTAATCATCTATTCTTTTTATTTTTTCCTTTACTTGCATCAAATAAAAAGAATGCATTGAATCATATGTTTAAAAAAAAGATTCTGTCTTTAAATTTCTTCAACAGAATGGCATTTAAAAGAAGCTCGTAGCTTTCGTTTTAGTAAATAGAATTCATCCTGTAAATTTTGCAAGTCCCATCTCACCATCTCTAAATTAAGTTCTAAATGGCTTTTTTCCTTTTCCAACTCTACCCAATGAAATAATACAATCTACAACTTTAAATAGTACACGTAAAAAGTTCTTACTTCTACTAAAAGGATTTTAAAGTATCACTCTAATTCTACTAGATATTAATTTATGCAATTTCTACTATATTACAATCACTGCAAATAACATTAAAGTAAATCCTTATTCCAGATTCTATATCTTCCTATATCTCTAATTCATATGGATGATCAACACTTCCATCTCCAGATGTCACTTTCAATTTGGAATTTAATGTAACAATGGGGCGTATATAACCAATGAATCCATTTAAGTGATAATTTGTAATTGATGCTCCAGCTTGTTGAAAATAACCAGCATAGGGATTTCCTCTAGAGGCTATCCAATAACCTGCATTGGTATCAGTTCCAAACCTTTTCGCATATGTAGTCCCTAATGCTTCCTGGATTAAACCTGTATCCACTAAATATCCATCATCTAATGCTGCATCTATATTGGGTAAAACCTCCAATGCTTTATCACTATTATACCCTGTATGTCTAGAACCTACTGTAAACCCTTCTGTCTCATATTCTTTTGCTATTTTATTTAACGTTTTTATATAATATTTGTAAGCCTCTTCCATCGAAGTTTGCGTTCCAAATTGTACTTTTTTACTAGAAACATAATTTGACACTACATCTATTGTTCCATCTGTATTTTTTTGAATAACACGCCATAAATTTAACTCACTTGGATTGATTGTTTGGTTTTCTCTTGCATAAGTATCTGTTACAGAAATTGTATACGATATGTTCGCTGGAGTATAACTAATATAATCTCCTAATTTTAATTTTTCTTCTAATTTATTCTTTGAAGTTTCTGTTTCTTCTTCATCAATAAATATCTTTTTAGAAATAGTAATCACAGGTCGAATACCATAACTATCACTATTTTTTAACGAATAAGTTGCAATTCTTCCAGCAAAGTAAACCCCAACCCCTACTCCTTGTTCTGCATTCGTTTCTAAAGATAATCTAGTGCTTGTCCAATAGCCATTTATTGCGTACTTTCTATTATCCCCACTAGATAGATATTGATTTTGATCACTAAAAGAACAACCATGTTCAGTACTTGCATTTGTACAATCCATTGTATAATCATAAAGCCATGCATATTTACTTGAATGAGGCGTGATAGCGACTGCCTTCTGCCACTCTTTATATGTAGATCCTGTTCCATCAAAATAATAATAATTTGTAAATTTACTTTTATCACATAATTGATTTGCAGAAAAAGGTTTACTTGCACTCCAAGAAAGCGTATCTTCTCTGTTTGCTCCAGTAAGCTCTGCTACCTCATCAGCACTTATTAACCTTGCTGTACTTTTAATAGACGGAACCCAGCTTTCTGTATCTTTTTCTAACTGTTCTTTTACTTCCTTCATCTCTTTTCCGTTTGTACTATTCCATGCTACATTACCTGATGTATTATGATCAAGTATCATGGTATAATTTGTACCATCCTCCTTATAAACATACCATTTCATACAACCAGATTTTATTGTAGTTGGTGTTCCAAATTCATTTACATTTGCCTCTGCATCTTCTTTCGTACACTTCTTACTTATATCCGTTGGATCTAGATAAACTGTAGCAAAGAATGTTTTATCTTTTGCTATATCAATTGTGGGCCCATCTTTCTTTGACTCTTCTGGTTCACTTGGCTTAATACTACCTGTTCCATCACATGTATCTAAAAAGCCTTTCTGTGAAGTACATATTTTAAATTTCTTTGTAATCCTATCCATTTCATAATGTACATAATACGAATTAAACCTTAAATTTGCTGTTTCGATAAAGCCACTATTGATTTTTATTTCATTCGCTACCCCAGAATAAGGAACATCTCCTTTGATCTCTAAATTTAAAATCACTTTTTCATTTTCATCTACTACTGTTCTTCCTTTTACTTTATATGTTCTTCCATCCGTATTTTCTATATTGTTTATCATCAACATATTTTCAATTGTATCGACATAAAAGAGTGCACTTTCTTCTGCTGCCTTCATTCTCGATTTATCTACTAAACTAAGTATTAATGGCACTGCTATAAGTGCAATTACTGCAAGTATTACAATCACTGCAAGTAATTCAATTAACGTAAATCCTTTTTTCATCGAAAAACCTCCTATATAAATTAGTATATCACACTTTTATTTATTAAAATACACTTTTACTACTCGTTCAAAAATTTTATATCCATTCTTTGCTACTTTAAACTTTTTGATTTTTTCGTATAAACTTCATATTTTCTTTTTATACTAAAATAAGGTGATTTTATGAAAATAAGACTCGGTTATGCTTGTTTAAGCACTACATTACAAATTACATCTTCTTCCCCTTATCCGCTTTCTAAGTTTAAAGTAGATACAGATGCCTATCATAAATGGAAAGATATTGTCTGTTCTAACTTAAACCATTTAGAAGAGATTTTAAAGTACAATATTAAAAATAATATACATGTGTTTCGTTTATCCTCTAATCTTATCCCTCTGGCTACTATAGAAAACTTTCCATTTCATTATACAAAGGATTTCGATTCTCTCTATCAAAAAATACATAAAATTATAGTAGAAAATAAGTTACGTATTAGTTTTCATCCCGATCAATATGCTATTTTGAATAGTACTAAAAAAGAAGTTCTTATTTCCACAAAAAGAATTCTAGAATATCACTATAAGCTACTAGATATTTTAAATATTGAAGATAAATTAATTTTATTGCATATTGGTTCTTCTACATTTGGAAAAGAAAATTCTATGGCTCGCTTTGCAAATCAATTCTATACCTTAGATAAAGAGATGCAAAAGAGTATTGCCATTGAAAATGATGATAAAGTATTTAATGTACTTGATACACTTTTTCTTTCTAAGAAATTAAATATACCTATGGTTCTTGATTATCATCATCACATATGTAATGGAGGATTCTCCGTATTTCCTTATATAGAGGATATTTTTAAAACATGGAAAGAAAAAACACCTAAAATACATTTTTCCTCTCCAAAAAGTAAATTAAAAAAAGAATTTCGTTCTCATCATGACTATATTGATAGTGATACTTTTATCTTTTTTATTGAGCAAATCAAACATTTACCTTATGATATTGATATTATGATTGAGGCAAAAGCCAAAGATGAAGCCTTATTTCGTTTAATTCGTGAATTAAAATATAAAACCAATTATCAATTTATAGATGAAACTACTTTTATAGCTACGTAAAAAATTGTAATATAAATCCTCTTTTTCGATTAACACTTAAAAAAATAAAGTCATAGAAATCAATGAAATGCTTATCCATAAATTCAAGATAGATTTAGAGAAAGATTGTTCGTAACTAAATTTTCACCATGAGCTTTGATAATTTAAGGTAATAATATTTTTAAAATTACACATTAAAATCATTTCTTTCAATAGTTTTTTATAGATACGAAGAAAAAGATAGTTTTAGCTATCCTAATTTTTCTATTTCTTCTATAGATAAATTGGTTATCCTAGATATGGTGTTTTTATCCATTTTCTCCTCTAACATCTTGCGTGCTATCTCCTGTTGTTTGTTATATTCACCTTGTTCTATTCCCTGTTTGATCCCTTCCTTTCTCCCTTTTTCTAATCCTCTTGCTTCTGCCTTTTCTTTCGCTTCTTCTAAAACAGACTCTGTTTCTAACTCTGCTCTTGAATACTCGGAATACATCTCAATTACTTCCTCATCTTGACTATATTGTTCTACTTTTTCTTCTAGTAAATCTTTGGCCT
>CATOJL010000041.1 GCA_951800155.1 uncultured Bacilli bacterium
ACGCATTTTTTATCACTCCTTTATTTTTAATTTATAGAACATTCTATAAAAGATTTACTTTAATTATAACAAAGATAAAAAAGAAAGTCATTTTTATTGTTGTAAAAATAGACGTGAAAAAATGAGATTGAAACTACAAAGATATATGACTCTAATATGAAAAGGGGAAGGTTCTTGAATTGTTAAAGATAAGTAAAGAAAAAAGGTAGTATACCTTTTCTCATTTCATTAACTGATATGACAAGCTTATTATTATCAATAATTTTGACATCTGAAGCAACTGCTAAATTGGGATTATTCTCTTTATTAACAGTTGCAATGTGTATAGGTTTACCATCTATCAATTCCTTATAATCCAATAGTTTCATTGTAATCATCCTTTCATTTTAATTCTTTAATAGCCACCATCAATTTTAATAACTTCATCATTGATAAAAGAAGCATTATCACTTGCTAAAAAATAAACTATTTTTGCGATTTCTTCTGGTTCAGCAAATCTTTTTTTATAAATTTTATTTCTTTCTTCTTCAATTAAATCTGGTGGTAAATCTTTATTCATATCTGTATTTACCCAACCGGGAGCCACACAGTTTACATTAATATAGGGAGCATATTGAAGTGCTAAATTGTGTGTAAGGTTTATTAATCCTGCTTTAGATGCATCATAATCAATACTTGTAGGGAAGAAGGAATTAATTCCATTCGTACTAGAAATATTAATTATTTTGCCATATTTTCTTTTCAGCATCTCTTTTCCTACACATCTACTTACGATAAAAGGCGCAATTAGATTGGTATCTAATGTTTTCTTAAAATCTTCTATAGTTCGCTCATCAAACTCTTTATCAATTGCAATACCTGCATTATTGACAAGCACATCAATTTTCCCAAATGTACTTATAATCGTATTTATCATATGTTCTACTTGTTTTTCATCGGTAATATCTGCCTTTAATGGAAGAACTTGTGTAGAGTATTTTTTTTCCAAATCTTTTTTTAATGCATATGCTTCTTTTTCACTTGTTAGGTAGTTAACTACAACATAATATTCATGTTGTGCAAATTCTATACAGATTGCTTTTCCAATACCTTTCCCCCCCCCGTTACTAAAACAACTTTTTTCTTCATATTCTTCTTCCTTTCATAAATAATAAAATAAATTCTTATTTTATTATAACATATATTTTAAGAATAAATGATGACTTATTCGAATGAGTTAGAATTATGTTTTTTTAATAAAGAATAGGCCGTATTAAAATAAGGAACATTCCATAAATCTTTATCCCCAATAATAGTTATTCTATATTTTGCCCTAGACACAGCAACATTTAAAATATTTGGTGTTTTACTAGCCCAAGAAACAGCATTTTTACTCTTTTTATCACAACCTAGAATAAGAATAACCTCATTTGCTTCTTTTCCTTGAAAAGTATGAACGGTTCCACAACTATCCTTTAACCAATTCTCTATTTCTTTGGAGGTATAATCTAACTTTAGTTTATTTAGTTCTTTTAATAAAAATTTATTTGTTTTTTGAGCTACCGTTTTAAAATGAGTAATTATATAAAGATTAGGAAGTTTGTTTTCATTTCTTTTTATAGCGTTTATTACTAATTCAAGTAATTTGTTTGCTTGTTCTTGTATGAAATGATTTCCTTTGATGAACTCATTTCCGCCAATATCTAACCAACAAGATTTTTTTATAGATAAGTTTTCTTCTTCACTGTTATCAATAGTTGAACAAATCATTTTTTTATTGTAAGCAATTTCATTTGCTATTGAGAACATAGGTTCTATACATCTTCTATGGATAATTAATGGGCAACCGATCCATACATCCTCTTTTTTTGTTCCATAGCAATTTTGATAATCAGCTACGATTTGGGCACTTAAAGTACTATCGTGAAAAATAGAACAAACTTTTTTTTCATGATCTAAAATACGATACAATTCTTTAGGGATAGTTGTTACAGGTTCAATTTGAAAGGGATCTCCTAGTAAAATTGTTTTTCTAAATCGATTGATAACACCAAGAACTGAGGCTGGTGTCGCTTGTCCCGCTTCATCAATAATTAAGAAACCAAGTTCATCTTCCCCAATATCTCCTAAAAATTTTTGAACAGAAGCTAGAGAAGTTGATATTACAGGAACAAATAGAAATAAGGTGGATAATGCCTCCTTGTATACTTGTTTTTTAATATTGGCTTCACAGTTCCCATTTAGAATATTGACAAGTAAATGGATATTTTTGTAAAAACTATTTGAATTTAAGATGAAAGCTTTTTGTAATTGAAGGGCGTATGCGAATAGTTCTTCTCTTAAAGTATCATAAACTTTATTTGTCCAAGGACAAGCTTCTTGAGAATCCTTGTTTAAGGAAATGTTTTCGTAAAAACTAGAGTCGGCAATTGTAATACCTTCTTTTTCTTTCATCTCTTTTATTTCTTGTTCAAAATTATCCTTTTTCATTTCCAATTCTTTTCTTTTTTGTGTTAAGGAATCCATTTTCTCTTTTTGTGTTTCGAGCTGTTCTTCTAGAGGAATGATTTGTAATTTTAACTGGAAAATAGTATCCTTTTTGTCTTCTATCTTTTGATTTAATTCTTTAAACTTTAGAGAATTTGAACTGTTTTTAAATAAAAAGCATATGATTTTTTGAAACCATGATAGTTTCTTTTTTGCATCGAGAAATAGTTCTTCATATTTTTCTGCTGTCTGTGTATTTTTTTCGATTTGTAATTGTAGGTGTGTATATTCTTCCTCCATTGCATGGAATGTAATCTGTTCTTCTAATCTTCTGTTTTCAATTTCTTGTAAGTCCTTTTTTAGTTGCTCTAGAATGAATACATCCTTTTCAATTGATTCTAAAAATTCTTGATATGTTTTAACTTCTTGTAATTTATCTAAAAATTGTTGTTTACAGGTGGAAAAAGAAATAGGATTTTCTTCTTTGAATTTTTTGAAGGGGACTATGTGATCTATTCCAAACCAAATGGTAGATAAAAATTCATTTATGTTCTCTTTCTTTCCAAGTCTGGCCGAAATATATCCCCAGTTTTTATCAGTTGCTTTGGAATGATTTATAAGGGATGTAAAGTAGATTTCTGGTATTTCATCTGTATTAAAAAGATTTGTTAATGTTTTTTTTGAAGCAACAGAATCTGCTTTTGGAAGTTCTAGAGAAATATTTTCAACAGCTGTATTATTATTAGAGGCAACTAAAATACTGTAATGCGCTAAGGAAGGGTCTAATTTGTAAAAGTATTGGTAATACCGATTATTTGATTCTGTAATACTCTCTTTAGTAAATGCATCATCTGGATAAGAATATGCACACATTTTTATTGCTCTTTCTACAATTAAGGAAGCGATAATTTCTTTTACTAGTGTTGATTTCCCGCTTCCCGGTGGTCCATTTACAGAAAAAACATTTGTTGGTAATTTTCCATGTGTAAAAAGATTGATGGAAACTTGTTGCATTAAGGAAGGGT
Organism: uncultured Bacilli bacterium; assembly: GCA_951800155.1. Lineage (GTDB taxonomy): Bacteria > Bacillota_I > Bacilli_A > RF39 > UBA660 > CATOJL01. The sequence continues at coordinate 3,492 of CATOJL010000041.1, forward strand.
GATGTATACTCGGCCATTTTCCTAGAGGATAATTTTTTGGAGATAAAATCTTTTTAAGTTCATCTACATTTTTATCGATTTCAATTTCTTTTTCTTTCTCTAAAGAAAGAAATTTTTGAATTTTCAAGGAAGGATTTTCTTTTATTTCTAATTCATTAATTATTTTATTACATTTCTTTAATTCACTTTCAGTATCTTGATACAGATATGGTTTATAAGTATTATCAATTAATAAGAAGAAGTCTAGCATATCATCTAGAAAATTAATCATTTGTTTTTCAATTTTCTTTTCACTAACTCGCGTTTTACAATTAGCACATTGATAATAACAATGCTTTTCTCCTGTATGACTTTTACTAGAACAACCACCCATGATAGTACCACACTTTGGGCATTTAATACTTTGCATAAAGATATAAGTTTGTTTTCTTTTGTAGTTTTTAAGATTCTTTTGTTTTTGTATTTGAGCAATATTAAATACTTCTTCTTCAATAATTGCTGGGGCAACTCCAATAAACTTTTGTGATTCTTCAACACTAACTGTTTTTCTATGAACATAATTGCCAATATAAATTTCATTAGATAATATTCTATCAACTAAAGTAGGTATCCATTTTCTATTAAGTGCTTTTTCTTCATTTAATATTTTTGTAATAGCATTAGCAGCGACACCTTTAATATATAAATCAAATATTCTTCTAATAACTTCGCTTTCAATATCATTGATAACTAATTTTTTATCAACTTTATCATATCCAATAGGTGGACGACCTACAAAATGTCCCTTTTTCACAGCTCCAACCATTCCAAATTTAGTTCTTTCACTTGTTCTTTCAATTTCTAATTGAGCAAGAATAGTAAGCATTCTAATAAAAAACTTACCATTAGCAGTAGATGTATTAATATCCTCACACATGCTTTCTAAACTACAATTATTTTCTTCTAAAAATGTACATATCTCCTCTAAATCTTTGATAGAACGAGTAAGTCTATCTAACTTATAAACAATTATTTTGTTTATCTTTCCATCTTTAATATCTTGAATCATTTCCTGAAAAGCAGGTCGATTCATATTTTTAGCACTTATTCCTGCATCTTCATACACCTTATACACTTCATAATTCTTGTAATCACATAGTTTCAACATTCTTTCCTTTTGTTCATCTAAACTATGACCATTTCTAAATTGATCTTCAGTTGAAACTCTAGGGTAAAGTCCTACTACATATTTTTTGTCATCCATATTTTTTCTCCTTTCCTATAATTTTTTAACGACAAAAAAACAAGGAAGAATTTCCCTTGTGTTAAGAACTTCAAAATAATTCAAATATACGATTATCTAGAATTTTCGTATATTACCATAATACCACATTTTTTTAGGACATGCAACGGAACGATTTTGAAAATTATAGTTAAAAATAGCTGTTTAGCCATTATAAATAAAGGAAAAATAAATTTTAAAAATTTTTTAATTTTCTTTTAATAAGTACTCAATTATATTAGTTAATTCATTTATTGTAATAGTCCTAGATAACTCTTCATCATATAAGTTTGTATCATCATCATAACAAAGTAAAACTATACTTTGAATATTATTACTAATAATTATTTTATGTGGTTCATTTAATCCTAAATTAGAGTTATTAAAAACAATATTCTTTCCTGCAATATATTCAATATTTAGTTTGGTAATATTTTTAATTCTTAATATCTTATTTTTTATACACAAAGGAAATTCTAAAAATTCTATGGACACATTCATTTATATACTCACCACCTTTGCAAAAGAAAAAAGTCCATAATATCAAGTATTACGAACTTTTACTTTAACTTTCGCACAAAGGTGTGCGTAAAATTCAATATGGGGCGCTCTATGGGGATCGAACCCATGCATGCCTGAGTCACAGTCAGGTGTGTTAACCGCTTCACCAAGAACGCCATATCAATACATACATATTTTAACAAGTTCTAGATTATTTCGCAACCTTTTTTGCATAATTTTTTAAAATGTTTTATTTTGGACAATTACCTATACACAATTTACCTATTTCCATATTCTAAAGTAGAGGAGGAAGAGATATGAATCAATATTCAAATTCTTTAGACTATTATAATTATACAAATAATAATTATAATCAGCCAACGTTTACAGAGGATGCAGATGCGAAGAAATTGTATGACCCATACCAAGGGTTTATAAGAGGAAATATGTTTCCTAACTTATATAATGGATATAAAGTAAGTGGTCCTATTCCTTTAGAACCAAAAAATGAAAGAGAAGAAATGTTAATTTATCTTGATGCACTTTGTTTTGCGGCACATGATATTAGCTTATATTTAGATATTTATCCAAAAGATAAGGATATGTTAGAAGCGTTTGCTAATTACAATAGAGAGGCGAATAAGGTTATGGAGCAATATCAAAAAATGTATGGGCCACTTGTTGTAAATAGCGAGGCAAATACAGTCTATCCGTGGGCATGGGATAATAATCCTTGGCCTTGGGAAAAAATGTAGGGGGTTCTTATGTGGAAATATGAAAAAAAATTACAATATCCTGTAAATATAAAAAATAGGGATTTATTAATGGCAAAAGCCTTACTTGCGCAATATGGAGGACCAGATAGTGAATTGGCTGCCTGTTTACGGTATATGAATCAAAGATATACTATGCCAGATGATAAGGGAAAAGCTTTACTATCTGATATTGCAACAGAGGAAATTGCTCATTTAGAAATCATTGCTTCTATGATTCATCAATTAATGCAAGGAGCTACGATTGAGGATTTAAAAAAGGCGGGATTAGGCGGACATTTCGCAATGCATGATAGTGCACTATTTCCAAATGATCCAAATGGAGTTCCATTTACAACAGCCTATATTGAAGCCAGTGGAGATTTTATTGCTGATATTGAAAGTGATATGGCAGCGGAACAACGTGCTCGAGCTACTTATGAACATTTAATGGATATGACAAATGACAAAGATGTTTTGGGTCCACTTTCTTTTCTAAGACAAAGAGAGATCGTTCATTACCAACGTTTTAAGGAATTACGCGATTATTATCTTAAGAATAAGGTACAACGTATTGACAAATAGTTATGAAAACCAATTGTATAATTGGTTTTTTTGTGGGAAAATAGGGAAGGGTGATCGAATGAATGGGGAATATACTTTAGAAGAAATGAGTTATGTGATAAAAAAATCTTGGTGTAGAGAATCTTGTTATCCTAAATACCAAGATGTTTGGAGAAAAGAAAATCCTTCTTATGGACAAGATGTAGTGACTTCTCTTTTACTTTATGATTATTTTAAAGGAAATATAAAAAAATGTTATGTAGGAGAAACACCTCATTATTTTAATATTATAAATAAAGAAATTATTGATTTAACAAAAGAACAATTTTTAGGAAGAGAAATCCCCTATGAAAAAGCAGTTTATAAAAAAAGGAGCGATTTATTGAAAAATAAAAATGTTTACTCTCGTTATATTCTTTTAAGAGAACGTGTAGAAGGCTGTTTAGAACAATAGCTTTTTTTGTTTTAAATGTTAAAATTGTATCATAATAAAAAGGGTGATATTGTGATAAAGAAAAGTATCTGGTTAGAGGGTATAAAAAGAAATATAGAAAAACCATTAGAAGAGGATATAGAAGTAGATGTTTTAATTATAGGTGGAGGAATTACAGGTGTATCTTGTGCTTATCAGCTAAAGGATAGTGATCTAAAAGTATGTTTAGTAGAACGAAATGAAATAGGATTAGGAGTTACTTCTAAAACGACTGCTAAATTGAATTATTTACAAGAAACTATTTATTCGACGATCGAAGAAAACTATTCTTATGAGGAAGCGGCTCTTTATTTAAAAGCACAAAGATATGCAATTAAAATGATAAAAGATATCGTTCAAAAAGAAAAAATAGATTGCAATTTTGAAAAAGTATCTTCTTATGTTTTTACAGATAAAAAACAAGAAATAAAAAATATTAGAAAAGAGATGTCTATTTTATCTAGTTTAGGTCAAAAAGTAGAAGAGAATAAAGAAATTCCTTTTCCTCTAAAAAGTGTCTATTCAATTCATGTCAATGATACAGCTACTTTTCATCCTTTAAAATATGTATATTCACTAGTAGATCTTTTAAAAGAAAAAATTTCTATTTATGAAAATACAGAAATTTATAAGATAAAAAAGGAAAAAAGTTTTTATATTTGTCATACAAAGAATCATCAAATAAAGGCAAAATATGTTGTTTTAGCCTGTCATTATCCTTTCTTTTTATTTCCTTACTTTATGCCTATTAAGACATATCCAGAAAAATCATATATTGTAGCTAGTAAAATAGAAGAGTATAAAAAAAATACATTGATTACAAGTGGTATGCCAACAAAATCGGTTCGTTATTATAAAGACAAGGAGAATTATCTTATTTATCTATCCAATTCCCATCCGAGTTGTGATGATGTGGATACCATTCACAATTTTGCTTCTATTATGAGTGAGGCAAAAGAAATGAATTGTTCTATTTCTTATTTATGGTCAAATGAAGATTTAATCACTTTTGATCATTTGCCTCTTATTGGTACAATAAAAGAAAATCTCTTTTTAGCAACTGGCTATAATACATGGGGGATGACAAATGCCACGATTGCATCCTATATATTAAAAAATGCAATTTTAGGGCAGAATACAGAATATGATTCTTTATTTAATCCCTTAAGAAAAAATGGGAAAGCTAAAACAAAATCATATACTAAAAATATGATAAAGAATGCGAAAGGTTATATTGAAAATAAAGTGAAAGTGGATAAACCTTGGTATCCAAATACACTTACCTTTAAGAAAGTACATGGAAAAAAGATAGCTATCTATGAGGATGAAAAGAAACATATGGTTTATACGAAATGTCCTCATATGGGTTGTGAACTTATTTTTAATGAGATCGAAAAGACATGGGACTGTCCTTGTCATGCTTCTCGTTTTGATTTAGATGGAAATTGTATAAAAGGTCCAAGTTTATATAATATTAGTTATAAAAAAGAAAGATAAGTAGTCCTTTCTTTTTCTCTTTTTAGATCTAGGAACTATAATTCGAACTAGCAGTGCATAGTATTCGAACTGACAGTTGTATAAAATAATAATAGGTGGTGAAAATGGATAACAGCTTCCACTTCCACGATGATTACTACTATTATGATATTGTTAGAAAGAATATAAAAAAGTATAGAAAATCAGCTAATCTTACGCAACAAGAATTAGCTGATAAAATAGGGGTTTCTATGCACTACATCTCGCAAATAGAAAGTGCGAAACCGAATAAATATTTTACATTGGTAATCATAGGGAGAATTGCCGACGTTTTGGGAATTGATATTAGACAACTCTTTGATGATGTCGACATTACAAAATAGTATAATTGGTGTTATGCTATTTTCTTTGATTTATACAATCATAAATACTTAATAAAGCAAGTAAGTATAAAAAGGATCCTCCCATCATAATACAAAACCACCAAGGTTTGTCATATGACATTACTGTCAATGCAGGTATTATCTTAAATGGATCTTCAGGAATTATCAAAGATAATACACCAATACTGATTACCCCTACAACTGCTAGTAGTTTAAATAGAATCTGTTTCACATTTCACCTCCCATTTCATTTTAACATTAAGATAGCAAAAGTACATATATTAAATGTTCTTGGATAATTACATTAGGTGGTGTATATGAAGATAAGAGAAGAGGATAATAAATACATATATGTTATTGTAGGAAAGAATATTAAAAAATTACGTAAAAAACATCATTTAACGCAAGTACAATTGGCAAACTTAATAGGATATAATGAAGGAACGATTGCAAATATTGAGAATAGTAGTTATCAAACTTTTAGTTTAGAATTTCTATACATTATATCTCAAAAATTAAATGAACCAATGAGTGCATTTTTTATAAATGAGTAATTATTGGTAGTAGGGAAAATGAGGAGATTTAAAATAATATAGAAAAGAAGATGTTGTGTTCATCTTCCTTTTATAATTGTGTTAGTTTATTTGTGAATTCATTCACTTTTTCTGTTATTTTTTCCTCTTTTTCTTTTTCTAAGGAATACCATCCATTTTTAAAAGCCATATTGTAGGCATCTCTCTGTGCCATTTTTACATCTTCAAATATACTAAAAATTTCTTTAAATAGTTGTTGATTACTTGCTTCATTTAATGCATAAGTTAGATTTATACTCATATTTTTTTCGCAAGCAAGTATTTCATTTAAATAATCACAGTCATTTAATTCCTTTGTATTAGGTACTTCTGTTTTAGGATTTTGACACTTTTCATTCATTCCCAGTTCCTCCTAATAGTTGTATTATCTTGTTACATATGCTAACATGCATGTTATGAATTCTACTTGTTAATTCTTTGATTTCTGGGTTGATTATTTTCCTTTCAAAATCGTAAGTTATTTTAGAAACAGTAAAATTCCATTCGAACATATCACTTAAATAAGATAGATCTTTTGTAGAAATCATTACAGGTGGTTCGTTCATATTAATCTCCTCTCCTCTTATAGCATGAACGTAAAGTTGTTAAAATATACCAAAGAATATCTTGAAAAAAAAAGAGGACAATTATATAATGGTAATAGTCGAGAAGGCTAAATAAAGAAGGAGGAACTTATG
>CATOJL010000042.1 GCA_951800155.1 uncultured Bacilli bacterium
CTATTGATTCCAGAGTAATTAGAAAAACAGATATTGTTCAAAGCATTTGTCTGTTTTTTTGTTTTAAAAGTATGTTTGTCTATTAAAAAAAGGCAGACATAGGGTGAATAAATATACTGAAGAAACTATAATAATTTTAAATATTCGAAAATTTTGCTATGAATTTTTTTTATATGTGTTAGAATAGTGTATAGTTTATTAAAAAAAGAAAGAAATCACTTAGTTATAATTGAATATAAATAGCTTTGATGGTATAATCTTAGGTGCAAAAAGAACCAGGAGGACTTTAATATGGATAAAAAATATATATGGTTATTTGGTGAAAATTCTGGCAATACAGCAAACAATAATTCTTTCTATTTTTGGAAGGAAGCTGTAAAAGAGAGTGATGAAATTTTAAAATATTTTGTTTTGAAAAAGACTAAGAAACATTTAGAATTGTACCGTCACTTAACGGATTTAGAAAAAACATATATAGTTTGGAAAAATTCAATAAAGCATTATCAATTGTATAAATGTGCCGATATGCTTCTTGTATCATTAAGTTATAAAGATGTACAGCCAACGAAAGGTGGAGGGGCACTTAATGCGCCTGTTATTTACTTGCAACATGGAACGACAGGAATTAAGAAAATAACTTATAGTGGTAATAGTTATAATAATCATATGTTTAGATTTATTGTATATAATCCTAAAATGATGCAATTATTTCAGGAAGAAAATGGCTTTAAGGAGTATCAGTTATATTATGCTAAAGTTCATCCAAGATATCAGGAACTTGTAAAGAAACAACGTGCTTATAAAGGGGAGCAAAATCAAATTTTGTGGTTTGTGACATGGAGGGAATATTTTGGGAATAATCCAGAAACAAAACAGTTTTTAAGAACCGTTAAAAGAACAATTGAAAATGAAAAGCTAGCTAATTTTTTGCGTAATGAAGAGTTGACAATAAAATTATGTATGCATAGTTTGTTTACTAAAGAACATAAAGACTATTTAAGACAGGCTCTAAAAGATACCAATATTGAAATTGCGGATTCTTCAAAAATTGATGTTATGGATGAAATGGTGAAAAGTAGACTTTTAATTACAGATTACTCCTCTTTAGGATTTGATTTTACTTTTCTAGGGAAACCTGTTGTATTATTTCAACCAGATCGAGATGTTTACTTAAGAAAAAGAAGTTTATATTGTTCTTGTGAAGACATAGAGAAAAATAGTATTGATACATCTTCTAGTTTAGTAAAGTATATTATGAAAGGCGATTATTCAATTAATTCATTTTTTATTGAGAGGACACCAGATGATATAGATTATGATGCTGTAGTCGATGGAGCATATACAAAGGAGTTATACAAGAACTTAAAGGAAGCTCAAATTCAAAAAATTGTTTTTTTAGGATACAACTTCTTTGGAAGAGGGGGAACAATCTCTGCGACAAAATCTTTAGTAGAAGGATTATTAGAAAAGGGATATTTGGTTGAACTTTTATCTTTAAAGAAGACAAATCGTATTAATAATTGTGAATTTCCTTATGGATGTATAGTAAAAAGTATTTATGTAGCAAGTAAAAAATCTAAGAAAACAATATTAAAAAGAGCTATGTATTTACGAGATACCCATTATTCTTATTTGAAATACGATAGTAATAAAAGGTATTTAATTCCATATGCAGGTATAGGTCTTAAAAAATACTTACAGAATGTAAAAGCGAAAACGGTTGTATCAACTAGAGAAACACTCCATTTTTTCTTATATGATACAAAATCAGAGTTTGTTAAGAATAAAATTTACTTTTTTCATACAGATGCGAATTTGATTGAGGAAATATATCCTGGAATTATGACAAAATTAGATGCACTACAGTTAGAAAAATGTGCGTTTGTTACAGAGCTAAACCGAAAAAGATATATTGAAAAATTAAATTTTAAGAGTTATAAAAATTATGGGGTAATCGGAAATGCACTGACTAGTAACTCTATTATTCCAAGAGAAGAGATTAAGGCTCCTGGAAAAAAAGAAATATATTCTGGCATTTATCTAACAAGAATTTCTAAGGATCGTGTAAAAGACTTAAATAATGTAATTGAATTTGGAAAGTATTTGAAAGAAAATAAGATTTCTACGATTCGTATCCATGTATATGGGACAGGAGATTATGTTGATCAATTCGAAGATTTAATTTTTGAAAATGATATTGATGAATATATCTTTTATAAAGGACTTACGCAATGTCCGCAACTTGAAATTCGAAAACATGATTTTACAGTTGACTTTTCTTTAAATCAGTCGTTTGGTATGTCTTATATAGAAAGTACTTTAAATGGTTCAAAAGTCTTTGCTTATCCAAACTATGGTTCAAAAGAAGTTCTTGAAGAAATACCAGATGCTTTTATTACATCTTTTGAAGACTTAGTAAATAAGATACATGCATTAGAAAAAGTGACAGATGTAGAATTAAAAAGAAATTTTGATATGATTATGAAAAAATATTCTAGAAAGGAAGTATCTAATAAGTTTTTAGATTTATTAGAGAAATAAGTATGGTAGTAGAGGAAAACAAGAAATTAAAAAAAATGATATTTCTTATTTTGGGGGTATATTTGATTTTCTTTTTTGGAGTTTCTTGCACAATGCAAAAGGAAATTGCCTCACCAAATATTTCTATAGAGAAAATTAAATGGCCACCTAAGGATAATACATTAGTAACAAAAGAAACTTTTAAATTAGATTTGGTGAGTGCCTATGGAGATAATGAAGGATATCATCCAAAAGTAGTTGCATTTGATGAAGCATGGAATGGATATTATTATTGGATTGCTTTTACACCATATCCTCGCGCAGATCAAGGAAAAGAAAATCCACATATTTTGGCAAGCAATGATATGATTGATTGGGAAGAACCTGAAGGATTTCATAATCCGTTAGAACCACGTCCAAATGGAGATTCTAGATATTTTTATAATTCAGATACACATCTTTTATATAATGAGAAAGAAAATCGATTAGAGTGTTTTTGGAGATATGTTGATGATGTGAACAGGATCGTTATTATTTATGAATCACACACATATGATGGTGTTTCTTGGAGTAAAAAAGAAATATTTCTACAAAATAAGAGATTTAAGGTAGATTATCTTAGTCCTGTTGTCATGATTGAAGATGGGAAATATAAAGTATGGTATGTAGATAGGGATTTTACATTAAAGTATATTGAACGGGGAGTAGAAGAAAGCAAGTGGACAAGTGCTAGAAAAATAAATTTGCACTATGAGGATAAAAATTTAAAAAATTGGCATCTTGATGTGATTAAAACTGAAGAAGGGTATGAGATGTTGGTGAGTGCTTTTATTAAAGGCCAAAATCATAATCAAATGAATCTTTATTATACAAAGTCCAAAGACAATATTTATTATGATCAAATGAAGGTTCTTTTAACACCATTAAAATATAGTTGGAATAATAAAGGATTATATAGAAGTGCTCTTTTATACTATCAAGATCATTACTTCTTATTTTATAGTGGAATTGGTAAGGATGGAAATCGTGGAGTAGGGGTTACCTATGGAAAAACAATTGATTCACTTATTTGGCTTACACCAAATAATGTATATGATTTGAAAAAAATAACAAGTAAAACAACTTGCTATGAGTAGATTCCTATGTTACAATAAGTAGTAGAGGGTAGGGATTTAATGAAAAGAATATTAACATATGGAACATATGACCTTTTACACTATGGGCATATTCGTTTACTTCAAAGAGCAAAGCAAATGGGTGATTATTTAATTGTAGCACTTTCGACTGATGAGTTTAACGAAATTAAGAATAAGAAAGCATACCATAATTATGAAACTAGAAAGAAAATGTTAGAAGCCATACGTTATGTTGACTTGGTTATTCCCGAAAATACGTGGGAACAGAAGATTGATGATGTAAGAAAATATCAAGTAGATATAGTAGTCATGGGTTCTGATTGGAAGAATAATGAGCGTTTTGAATGTTTGAAACCTTATTGTGAGGTTGTTTATTTGGATAGAACAGAAGGAGTTTCGACTACCCAAATTAAAAGTGATTTAAGATTGCAAGAACCAATAAGTGGAGTTAATCAACTACCTGAGGAAAAAAAGGTATGATTTCTTTCTTGATGAGAAATGATGAATGTTTATAGAATACATTCATTCTTTTTTTAGGAGGTTAATATGTATATATTATTGTTTCTATTTCAAATACACTTAAAAATTATTTATTTTATTTTAAAACTATGTATTCGGCAGAAAAAACAAATTTTCTTTTTAAGTAGACAGACCAATAAACCTTCTATTAATTATCAGCATTTAATGAATTTTATAAAGAAGAACGATTCATCGATAATAATTAGGTGTAGTTGCAAGCGAGTCGCTGAAAATTTGAATAAAAAGATACATTCTAGCGGAAATATAAAAAATGGTTTTTCTTGGAAAGAAGGAAAGGAAATCTTATTATACTATTGTTTATTATATAAGCAAATGTACTATTTAGCTTCTTCTAAAATGGTTATTATTGATGGGTATAATATTCTTATTAGTTGTCTTAAACATAGGAAAACTACGAAAATTATACAGATATGGCACGCTTTAGCGGCTATTAAAAAGTTTGGTTATCAAACGATTGATAGAAAGGATGGCATTTCCTTAAAAAGAGCCAAGTTACTTCATTTACATGAAAACTATGATTATGTACTATCTGGTTCAGATGCTATGAGAAAGCCATTTAGTGAAGCTTTCCATATCTCGCAGGAAAAAGTGTTGTCTATAGGCACCCCTTATATAGACTATTTATTAAACACCAAGCCAAATAAGATAAAAGCTTATAAAGAATATCCATGTTTAAAAAATAAAAAAGTAATATTATATTGTCCAACATTTCGTAAAAATGGAAGAAATGTAGTGAATGATATTGTTAAAAATATAGATTTAAAAAAGTATTGTTTGGTTATTCGTTTACATCCCCTTGATTCAATAAACACTCTAGAAATGGTCCCAGAGGGAGTTTTAATGAATCCTACAATAGAGTATGTGACTTTGCTTAAAATAGCTGATTATGTAATTACAGATTATTCAGCTTTAATGATTGAAGCTAGCATTGTAAAAGCAAATGTTCTTTTATATGTTTATGATTATGAAAAATATAAAAGAGAAAACGGGCTTAACATGGATTTATTTAAAGAACTTCAAGGATGCGTATTTAAAAATTTTAAAGATTTGATGTTATGCATAGAGAATAATCAATATAATAAGAGTACTTTATTATGTTTTAGAAAAAAATTTATTACAAATTTAGAGGGAAACAGTACAGAGAAAATATATCATTTGATTAGGGGGATATTATGAGTTGTGTGAGAAAAGTATTAGTTGATATAGCAAAAAAAAATACCATGATGCGAAAATTATTTCGATGGATAAAGCGATTGGAAGAAAGTATAAGCTATAAAAAGTATTATTATCGATATAAAGTGAATAATAAGGTCGTTTTTTTTGAAACATTTAATGGGAGAAATTATGGATGTAGTCCCAAAGCAATTTATGAAAAAATGATAGAAATGGATGCCTTTAAGGATTATAAATTTGTCTGGTCGTTTCTTGATTTAGGGAATCATGAAATAAAAAAAGATGAAAGATTAATACTTGTGAAGCATAACAGTAGAGATTATTTTAAATATTTGTCGATTTCAAAATATTGGATTGTCAATTCGATTTTAGAAGAAAGTATTAAAAAGAAAAAAACACAAGTGTATGTGCAGTGTTGGCATGGAACTCCCTTAAAAAGACTACGATATGATATAGAGGTAGAGGGTTCTGTTATGAATACAATTAGTGAAATTCGAAAGAGAAATGATATTGATGCAGTACGATTTGATTACTTTCTTTCTCCTTCTAAATTTTGCACAAAAGTGTTTACATCAGCATTTAATTTGGTAAAGTTAGGAAAAAAAGATATATTAATAGAAAAAGGATATCCTAGAAATGATTCCTTATTTCATTATACAGAAAGAGAAGTACTGAATTTAAAGAAAAAATTTGGAATTAAAAAGAATAAGAAGGTCATTTTATATGCACCAACATTTAGGGATAATCAACATACATCTGGAGTGGGATATACATATGAATTAGGAATTGATTTTGAACAGTTACAAAAAAAATTTGGAAAAGAGTATATTATATTGTTTCGAACACATTATTTTGTTGCAAAACAATTAGACTTGAGAAAATATAATGGTTTTGTTATTGATGTATCTTTGGTTGATGATGTAAATGAGCTATATATAGTTAGTGATATTATCATGACAGATTATTCTAGTGTCTTCTTTGATTTTGCAAATTTGAAAAGGCCTATGTTATTTTATATGTATGATTTAGATTTATATAAAGGACAGTTAAGAGATTTTTATATTGATTTAGAAGAACTCCCAGGGCCTATTGCACAGACACAAGAAGAATTAGAAAATGCCTTAGAACATATAGATGAAGTTTCTAAAAAGTATAAAGAAAAATACAAGCTGTTTAATCAAAAATACAATTATTTAGATGATGGAAATGCAAGTGAGAGAGTTATTCAGGAGATATTTAACCTTTGATAAGATTCTAATATATAGTAGTGAGCTTGTTTTATATTAAGGTTTGAATGTGTGATGAAGGTATATCCAATTAAAGTTTTAATGAATTATTCCGTAGAGCAATGAATAGTCTTTATAACTTGTATAGTAATAAAAATGTAAAATGACTTAGAGGTCATTTTTTCTTTAATATAAATTAGTTTCTTGAGTTTTACACATAATTAGACTATAATAGTGATTATAGAAAAGAAGGGATAAATATGCTAAAAAGTATTCTTAAACTATCTTTTTTAGCACTTGCAATACTTACCTCTACTTATTTCATTTATAGATATACGTGGAATCGAAGTGTTTCTTTAGATAAAAATATAGAACATGTTGATACAAATGGAATTACAAAACTGATGATTGTAGCACACCCAGATGACGATTTTATTTGGGGAGGAAGTCACCTAATAGATGATGATTACTTAGTTGTATGTGTAACTTGTGGAGTAAGACGAGATAGAGTTCTTGAATTTAAAAAAGCTATGAACAAGACAGGCGAAAAATATATTATGTTGGGATATCCTGATAAGACAAAAGGAAAAAGGGATGACTGGTCTAGTGTGTATGAATCCATTTCGAAAGATTTAGAAAAAATCATTACTTATAAAGATTGGGATAGTATTGTTACTCATAACCCTGATGGAGAATATGGACATATACATCATAAAATGACAAGTAAAATAGTGACAACTCTTTCTAATAAAGACAAATTGATGTATTTTGGAAAATATTATACCAAGGAAAATATTCCAGAAGATTTACCTAAAATTAGTAGAAAAAATAGCAAGATTAAGAAGAAAGAACTTATTCCCATTTATGCTTCACAAGGGTATTCAATGGATAAGTTTGGTCATATGTTTGATTATGAAAATTGGAGGACTTATGCTGAATGGAATCAAGAATAAAAAAGATTTATTTGCGCTATCTATCTTTATCATTTTAACCTTTTTTATTTATTTTTTAATTACGAGAGGAACCTATCTATATGGTTCTACATTAGATTGGAGTGCTCAACATTATCTCATTCCAGAATACTTTAGAAATTTATTTTATACAACAGGGGATTTATTTCCAGATTTCGCACCTCATTTAGGGGGTGGGCAAAACATTTATTACTTTTCTTATTATGGACTTTTTAATCCCTTCATTCTTTTTTCTTATTTCCTACCCTTTATTAAAATGATTGATTATATTCAAATTTTGGGAGTAGTTCTTCCCCTTTTATCAACTATATTGTTTTACTTTTATTTAAAGAGGCATGTATCTTTTAAAATCGCTTTTGTGACCTCTTTCTTATTTCTATGTGCAGGGCCTATTCTCTTTCATTCCCATAGACATTGGATGTTTATGAATTATTTTCCTTTTTTTATGCTTGCTTTATATGGTATAGATCATTTTTTAGAAAAGGGAAAAATGTCTCTTTTAACGATCTCTTGCTTTTTCATTATTATGACTAGTTATTATTATAGCATTGGTTCTTTTCTTGCTTTATTTATTTATGGACTCTATCGTATTTTAAAAGAAAAAAGAGGCAAACAGATGATTATAAAATTATGCATTCCTTTTCTTCTTTCTATTTTGATGAGTGCCATTTTAATATTTCCAACATTTTATACTTTATTTGCAGGAAGAGATAAAACGGGGAAAAGTGTAGAAATTTTTTCTTTATTGCTTCCCAAACGAAACTATCGCTTTTTGTTATATGAAACTTATGCGATTGGAGTGACAGGAATTTGTCTTATCTCCATTTTACATTTATTTTTTACTAAAAAACGTGAAAATATTTTTATGGGTATTCTCCTCATTTGTATAAGCATTTTCCCTTTTTTTAATTACATTTTAAATGCAGGACTTTATGTGAATGCAAAAACATTGATTCCCTTTTTACCTCTTGTTTTATTCTCTTTTTCTCTATTTTTAACTGATTTATTTTCCAAAAAAATTTCTTTTAAAGAAATATTCATTCTTTGTGGAATTGTACTTCTTTTTACAAATTCAAAAGTTGTATATCTTGATATTGGAGTTACTCTGCTTCTGTTCCTCTTCTACTATAAAACAAAACGTGAAAATATATTTCTTTTTTTCCTTTGTATATTTCTTTTTGGAGTTTGTATAAAGACAAATTTAGGAGATAAATTAGAATTAAAAAATACAATAGAAGGAAATGATTATCATAATATGGAGGAAATCATTTCCTATATTACACAAAAAGAACAGAATATATATCGTATAAATAATGCGATCCTACCAGGAATTACGATGAATAAGATACAAAATAGGTATCATTATACATCAACTCTCTACTCTTCTACTTTTAATAAAACCTATAATGATTTCTTTTTTGAAAAGATAAATAATCTGATTCCTTATCGTAACAAATCAATGACTCCTGCTTCTCTTCACCCTCTCTTTCAAATTTTGTTTGGAGAAAAGTATTTGCTTACGAAAGGAAATCAAGTAGTAGATGGTAAGAAAATTTATGAAAAAGGAGATATAAAAGTATATGAAAAAGCCCATGTCTTACCAATTGGATATGCAACTAGTCATTTCATAAAGGAATCCTTTTTTGAAAAATGGCAGTATCCAAACACAATTTTTCCTCTTCTTGGAAGTGTGCTACAGGAAGACGGAGAAGAATCTTTTCTTTTAGAAAAAGAAAATCTTATTTATGACATGGATAAACAACAAAATGTAAAATTAGAAAAAACAAAGGATGGATATAAAGTACTAGCAAAAAAGGGAGGCATTTTAAAATTAAAATTAGATAAAAAGTATCAAGATAGACTCGTTTTTATTCGTTTTAAGAATCGCTATAATCCAAAATGTGGCTTAGAAGAATTAGCGATTACAATTAATGGAAAAAAGAATAAACTAAGTTGTGCAACATGGAAATACCATAATCAAAATTTTGTCTTTGATTATGTTTTAGAAAAACCACGGGAACTTAAAATTACTTTTGCACAAGGATCCTATGTACTATCTGATTTTGAGATTTATAGTTTATCCTATGAAAAATTATATGAAATGGTAAAAGAAGTCGATCCATTCATTTTTGATAAAAAAGCAACATATGGGGATGATATGGTTGGAGATATTCATGTAAAAAAGAATGGATATTTTATAGCTTCTATTCCCTATGATAAGGGATTTAAGGCTTATGTGGATGGAAAAAAAGTAAATGTGTTAAAAATGAATAACGCGTTTATTGGATTTAAAATAAAAAAAGGGGATCATCAAATTCAAATCGTTTATGAAGCCCCTTATAAAAAAGGAAGTCTTTGGATGAGTGGAATCGGCTTTTTCCTTTTAGGAATTATGTTATGGTATGAAAAGAGGGATTTTAGATGGAAAAGGTAAGTATAATTG
>CATOJL010000043.1 GCA_951800155.1 uncultured Bacilli bacterium
TTGAATTAAAACTTGAGTTAACAAAAGATATAAAAAAAGAAATTGTATGTAATATTTGGTGATAAAAAAATAAAGAAAATTATGAGATAGAATTCTAATAGAAAAAAATACTTGCTTTATATTCGTAAATTTTAGAGGACTACATAATGTGGAGGTTGAAGTATGATTAATGAAAACATTGAAGCAAAAGAAGTGCATGATTTTAATAGAATTGAGATTGTTGGAGCTAAGGAAAATAATCTTAAAAATGTATCACTTGCAATAGATAAACATAAATTTACTGTGGTGACAGGTGTATCTGGAAGTGGGAAATCCTCTCTTGTTTTTGATTGCATTTATGCTATGGCTCAAACATCTTTCTATGAAACTTTATCAACATATGTTGTTAAGAATCTTCCTAAAATTAATAAACCTGCTGTTGAACGAATTAGCAATTTATCTCCCTGTGTCTTGATAGAGCAAAAGAATCTTGGGACCAATCCTAGAAGTACAGTCGGGACTTATACAGAGATTTATACTTATTTACGGTTATTGTATTCTAGAATTGGTTATCCTATCTATGATAGCAGTTATTTTTCTTTTAATACAAGTAAAGGAGCTTGCAAAAATTGTGGAGGTTTAGGAGTAGAATTGGTAATTGATTTATCAAAATTAATTGACTTTGATTTATCCTTAAATGAGGGAGCTATTAAACATAGAACTTGGAAAGTCGGTTCTAGGTATTTTAATATTCAAAAATCAACTGCCTATTTTGATATGAATAAGAAACTGAAAAATTATACAAAAGAAGAACTTGATTTACTCCTTTACAAAGAACCTGTTACTTTTATGAATCAAAATGAGGGATTTGTTCAAAATTGGTCTTATGAGGGAATTGTAAGTAGACTAATAAAAAGGCAATCGGATTCTAGAGGACTACAAATCAATGATTATGATAGAGAGTTTTTTAAAGAAGAAAAGTGTTCTTGTTGTGACGGTTCTAGATTAAATGAAATTGCTTTATCTGTAAAGGTTCATGAGAAAAGTTTAAAAGATTTATTAAATTTAGAAATAGTGGACTTATATGATTTTGTCTTAACAATTGATGATATTGCAGCAAGAGAAATTGTTTCTAAAATGGAAAAAGACATGAAAAATGTAATTGATTTAGGAATAGGCTATTTAGCGCTAAATAGAAGTATTGGCACTTTATCTAAAGGAGAGGCCCAAAAAATTAAATTGGCAAAAAGCATGAATCATACCTTGAATGAGCTTATTTATATAATGGATGAACCAAGTGTAGGTTTTCATAGCAGAGATGTGAATAAAATTATCAAATCAATTAAAAATATAGTTGCGAATAACAATACAGCTATTGTAGTAGAGCATAATCGAGAAGTAATTTGTAGTGCTGATAATATTATTGATATGGGACCAGAATCTGGAAATAAGGGAGGGGAAGTAGTTTATAGTGGCAATTTAAAAGGAATATACAAAAATAGGAATTCTTTTACAAGTAAATATTTAGAAAATAAAAAAGAAATCAAAGATGAATCTAAGGATATGGAAGGTTTTTATGAAGTAAAAGGAATTCATATAAATAATATTAAGGATTTAGATATAAAAATACCTCTTCATTTTTTAACTTGCATAACAGGTGTATCAGGAAGCGGAAAATCATCATTAGTTCGATATTTAATAAAAAATGATGAGAAACTTATAAAAATAGGAAAAGAAAATGTAGGAGTAAATAGTAGAAGTAATGTTGTGACTTATACTAAAATTTTTGATAGGATTAGAGAAATATTTGCAAAAGAAAACCATGTTTCTGCAAGTGCATTTAGTTTTAATTCGAAAGGGGCTTGTTCCAATTGTGGAGGTTCTGGAATTCTAAAGATGGATATGCATTTTTTAGGGGATGTGAAGCAAGTATGTGAAATTTGTCATGGAAAAAGATATAAAAGTGATGTATTAACCTATTTATATAATGGGAAGAATATTAATGATATCTTAGAAATGACCGTTGAAGAAGCTTTCCATTTTTTTAGCGATAAAGATATTAAAGAACGATTAGAAATACTTAGAAATGTAGGATTAGAGTATTTAAAATTAGGACAAACATTGGATACTTTATCAGGGGGAGAAGTACAAAGAGTCAATATGTCAAAATATTTAATTAAAAAGGGGAATATTTATATTTTTGATGAACCAACACAAGGCTTACATTTAAGAGATATTGAAGTACTTAAAAATGTGATGAGGAAAATGTTAGACAATGGGAATACAATTGTGGTAATAGAACATAATTTAGATTTTATAATTGATTCTGATTATATTATTGATATGGGACCTGATGCAGGAAAAAACGGTGGGAAAATTGTTTATGAGGGATTTTTAAAGGATATGATGAATACCAATACATATACTTCTATAGCTATTAAGAAATATTTAAATAGGCAAGAATAAGTAAGGGAAAAGGAAACGTTATAACCAATGCATTTTTTGATGTATACAAAAAGTGAAGGAAATAGAAACCTTTTTGTTATGCTAAAAGAAAAAGAAAGCGTTTTTGGATAGAGTTATTCTAGAAACATTTAGTGATTTAGATATAAGAATGAATCTATTTTTCTTAAAATGGAAAAGAACTAAAAGGTTAATTTCATAATAAACGTAAGAATGTATTCCATTTCTTTTACAAATTTACAACGAAAATTTTTTTCTTCATTTATCTGTTTTACAACTTGCCTATTCCATGCTATAATAGGTAGGAATGGAAGGTGGTAGTATGTCACAGCAAGTGCATAAACGAAAAAAAAAGGATACAGTGAGAAAGACAATCCAAATTGTTAGTATTTTTAATGCTTTATTTCTATTTATTACATTCTTTTTGTTGCTCTTTAATATTATAAAAATGAATGTTATTCCAAATAAATATATGATCTATATTTGGATATTTACAGGAGTAGTACTTCTTTTTCTAGCATTACTTCTTATTCCAAAAATTCGCAAAGAAATTAAGATTGTTATTTGTATTCTCTCTTTATGTATTGGGGCTGTTTCAACATTTGGCTTATTTAAAATTTGGGATACAGCTGATTTCTTTAAGAAAATTTCTGCTTCAAACTATGAGGTGGAACGTTATTATTTACTTGTGTTAAAAGATTCTAAATATGAAAAAGGCGAAGATATTAAAGAAGAAATTGTTGGAGTTTATCCAAGTGAAGCAGATACATATAATAAAGCAATGAAAAAATTAGAAGAGTTGAATAATAAGAAGTCAAAAGAATATGAAGATTTGTTAAAACTTTCTGATGATTTATTGAATAAAAAAATGAATGTAGTTTTGTTGAGTGATGCCCATAAAGATGCTTTAGAGGAAAATGATCCAAAATTTGTTGAACTTACAAAAATAATTGAAACAATTGATGTAAAATCAGAGGTAAAAAACTTAATTAAAGAAGCGAAAGTAACACAGGAAGCATTTAATATTTATATTAGTGGAATTGATACTTATGGTCCTATTGCAACAAGATCAAGAAGTGATGTAAATATTATCATGACAGTTCATCCAAAAACAAATCAAATTATACTTACCTCTATTCCTAGGGACTACTATGTGCAACTTCATGGAACGACAGGACTGAAAGATAAATTAACGCATGCAGGAGTTCATGGCATTAATATGTCTATTCAAACGATAGAAGATTTACTCGATATAGATATTAATTATTATGTACGTGTTAATTTTAATACACTCATTGATTTAGTCGATGTTGTGGGTGGCGTTACTATTGATTCAGATATAGCTTTTATTCCATGGACAGATACAAGTTGTCCAATAAAAAAAGGAGAAAATAAATTAAATGGGAAATGTGCTCTGGCTTTCTCTAGAGAACGTCATGCTTATGCTTCAGGTGATAGGCATAGAGGACAAAATCAACAACAAGTAATTACAAAAATTATTGAAAAAATGACATCTAGTAAAACGATGATTAGTAAGTATAGTGATATTTTAAATACATTAGAAAATAGTTTTCAGACCAATATGGCAACAGAAGATATTTATGCTTTAGTAAAAATGCAACTTGATAAAATGCCTAGTTGGAGCATCCATAATGTCAATTTAGATGGAACAGGAAGTATGTCTTATACATATAGTTACCCAAATCA
The DNA here is from genome assembly GCA_951800155.1 of uncultured Bacilli bacterium. Classification (GTDB taxonomy): domain Bacteria; phylum Bacillota_I; class Bacilli_A; order RF39; family UBA660; genus CATOJL01. The sequence continues at coordinate 4,150 of CATOJL010000043.1, forward strand.
AAAATTGTCTGTGATGCTTCCAATCCAAGATACAGTTACGAATGCTAAGAAGGTGATTGAAGGTATTCAGGCAGGGAAAACATTTGCTGAACTTACAACTACATCCCCATCATAAGATAAGAAATAAAGAAGAGGTATGCGTTTCAGCATACTTTTTTCTGATACTTTCTATAGAAAACGTTAGAAAGGGTATTGGCAATTTTAAAAATTTAGGAAATCAGAAAGAAAGAGATTTCCCCCGTCTTTTATTTCTAAATAGTATTAAAACGCATACAATTGTGGTATAATGGAGTGGGTGATTAAATGAGAGTAATCATAACGGCAGGAGGAACAGGCGGACATATTTATCCAGCTTTGGCTATCATCAATAAAATAAAAAAACGCCATCCTGATAGTGAATTTTTGTATATTGGAACACACAATCGGATGGAGAAAGATATTATTCCAAAACATGGAATTCCTTTTAAAAGTATTGAAATTTATGGATTTAATCGTAAAAATCCATTTAAAAATATAAAGACAGTTCGTTATTTTTTAAAAAGTTTAAAAGAGATAAAAAAATATATGAAAGAGTTTAAGCCTGATATCGTGATAGGGGTAGGAGGTTATGTGACAGGCCCTGTTATTTATATGGCACATCGTCTAGGTTATAAGACATTGATTCATGAACAGAATTCAGTTCCGGGGAAAGCCAATCGTTTCTTAAGCAAATATGCAGATACAGTGGGAGTATCTTTTAAGTCATCAATTAAATTTTTTCCATCTTATAAAACAGTTTTTACAGGAAATCCTTGTAGTGAAGAAGCTTTGCTTTCTAAAGAGGTAACGAAAAAACAATTCCATTTAGATGAACAAAAAAAATGTGTTTTATTCGTTATGGGATCTTTAGGTTCTTCAAAAATGAATGATTTTTTAGTGAAAACGATGACTCTATTTAAAAATAAACCTTATCAAATTGTTTTTGTTACAGGAAAAAGTTATGAAGAAGAATTAAAAAAACATACATTCCCATCGAATGTAAAAGCAGTGCCTTATATTGAAAATATGACAGGATTTATGAGAAATGTAGATGTGATGGTATCTCGAGCAGGAGCTTCGACATTAAGTGAAATTATTGCTCTACAGGTGCCTTCCATTTTAATTCCATCTCCTTATGTTCCAGAAAATCATCAATATAAAAATGCCATAGATTTAGTAAATAAAAAGGCTGCGATTTTGCTAGAAGAAAGTGAATTAAAAGGGGACATTTTAGTAAGAAAGATTGATGAGTTGATCCTAAATGCTTCTACGTTAGAAGAAATGAAAAAGGCATTAGCGAGTCTACATATTAAAAATAGTGCAACAAAGATTGTAGAAGAGATAGAAGTATTGGTTGGGAGATAAGTATGGATTTAAAAGAAATGAAAGAGTTAAGAATTGGGGAAATACTAGAGAATGTATCTCTTAAAAACTATACGACATATCATTTAGAAACAATCAGCCGGTTTATGGTATTCCCAAGAACGATTGCTGATTTAAAAACGGTATTATCTTATTTAAAAGAAAGAAAAATCCCCCATAAAATTCTAGGGGGTGGAAGTAATTTAATTTTTAAAAATCCTATTTATGAAGGGGTTCTAATTCATTTAAAGTATTTCAACAAATTAGAGATTATTGATAATCAAGTAAAAGTAGGGGCAGGATATTCTTTCATGCGCCTTTCTCTAAAGACAGCTAACTTAGGGTTAAGTGGTTTAGAATTTGCCTCTGGTATTCCGGGAACTCTTGGAGGCGCTATTTTTAATAATGCGGGCGCTTACCAAAGTGATATAGGTTATGCTTTATTAGAAGCCACCGTTTTAACCCCTTCTTTAGAAATTGTTACTTTAAAAAATAAACAGATGCAATTTCATTATCGAACCTCTTTTTTTAAAGAGAATCCAGGATACATTATTTTAGAGGGAAAGTTTTTATTAAAACCAGCAAAGAATACTTTACTATGTGAAATTATTGAAGATCGAAAAAAGAGAAGATTGGAGTCACAACCTTTAGAATGGCCGAGTGCAGGAAGTGTTTTTCGAAATCCTGAACAGATGCCTGCTTGGCAAGTAGTAGAGAAATTAGGTTATAAAGGTTTTTCCATTGGAGGAGCAACTGTGAGTGAAAAACATGCAAATTTTATTGTGAATAAGAAAGGTGCAACAGGAAATGAAATTGTTACTTTAATTCAAAGAATTCAAAAAGATGCTTTAGAAAAATTAAATATTCAGTTAGTATTAGAACAAGAAATCGTAGAATAAAAGAGGGATAGAATGGCAAAACAAAGTACAAAGAAAGGGAAGAAACAAGGAAAACCACCCATTTCTTCCAAAAAAAGAATGCATTCCCCACCTAAAAAAAAGGGTTATCCCACAAAAGTGGCTCCTAAAAAGGTGGTAAAAGTAAAAAGAAGGAAACTTCGATTCAGGCGTGTTTTCATAGTTTTGCTCGTTCTTTTTCTTTTGTATTTTGTTGGATTACAAATCTGGTCCATTCCGATTCGAACCATTTTTGTATCTGGAAATACGATTTTAACGGATCAGCAAATTATAGAACTCGCTCATTTAGAAGAATATCCTACTTATTTGGGTACTTTGAAAGGAAAAGTCATTCAATTATTGAAAGAGAATACTTATATAAAAGATGCAACTGTGAAAAAGAAGGGTTTTCGAGAAATTTATATTAAGATAGAAGAAAATACACCTCTTTTCTATGATGCTTCTAGAGAAAAGACCATTTTAAAAGACGGCACAGAGGTCGAAGAACATTTTGCAGTACCTACCGTTTTAAATTATGTTCCAGATACACTTTATGCACTTTTAAAAGAAAAGGTGGAAATGTTGGATAAAAGTGTATATATACGTATTTCGGAGATGAAGTATGATCCAAATGAAGTAGACGATAAACGTTTTAGTTTGACAATGAATGATGGGAATACTGTATATGTTACATTAAAAACATTTGAAAAATTAAATAGCTATGTTACTATTTTAAAAGAGATTTTAGCAAAATATGAAAATAAAAAAGGAATTTTATATTTAGATGAGGGAGAATATTTTAAGGTGAAAGAAGAAAATGAAGGTGAATGATTTTCTTCTTTTTTTCTTTATAGAAAAAAGTTTGCCTTCATCACTCTATTTTATCATAGAAATACATATGGCCTTTTACGAATTTTAAAGAGTTTTATCATACTTGAAAAATGGAGTTGACAAAATGATGGGGAGGACGGACTATATACCCAATAATATAAGAAGTTTCATTTTTTTTAAATCTGAATGCAATTAACAAAAGTAAGAATATAAATAAAAATAGTATAGAATACATTAATTTCTTTATAAATAAAGTGCATTATCAAGAAATGGAATACAATATATATATTCCAACTCTTTTTGGCAAGTGCCAAAATAGTTTTTGCACCAAAAAAATGAATTTTTTCCTTATAAAATAAGGGAATTCGTTTTTTTGTGGTGTAAATCTCATATCCTGTTGACTTAAAATATATATAATTCAAACACGATTTAGCACAAAAATTAATACAATATTATTGAACTGCATATAATTTGATAAAAATTACACGAAGATACTTTTTCGAGAATAAGTATTTTTACTGTCAAAACTAATGATATATTAGTGAATCTGTGGTATAATATACATATTAAAAAAACAAGAGATAAGTGAGTGAATTTAATGAATAATAATAAAAAGAAAACTGAAAAAGAAATACAAGAAAAAATAAAAAAAGTTGATGGTGCTATGGCTCAAGAGGGGATGCCATTAACTGAAGAAATAAAACAAAAACTTTATAATTGTATAACTGGGAAGTCAACAACTGAAATAGAACGAAATAAGGTGTTAGAAAAGTATAGGAGAATCTATGGATAATAAATACAAATATACTTATGAAAAAACTGCTGATTACTGTTATAATGATACGAACGTTTTAATAAATAAACTGAATATTACAAATGATGAGGATTTATTTAATGCCGAAAGGGAACTTGTATCTTTAAGAACTTATGAATTAAATGAAAAACCATTAAAAGGAAATTTTGATTTTAAATATTTAAAAGATATTCATAAATACTTATTTCAAGATGTTTATAGATGGGCAGGAGATATAAGAAATTGTAATATTGCTAAACAAGACTTATTTTGCTTAACAGAACATATAGAATCATTTGGTAATGATGTATTTAATAAATTAAAAAAAGAAAAATATTTTGTAGATTATGATAATGAAGCAACATTAGATAAATTAGTAGAATTATTTGCAGATATTAATGCTTTGCACCCTTTTCGTGAAGGCAATGGCAGAAGTCAAAGAGTATTTATAGAATCACTTGCCAAAATAAATGGAATAAACTTAGATCTTACAAGTGTATCTAAAATGGATATGATTATTGCTAGTCACGAAAGTATTAATGGTGATTATAAAAAATTAAAAGATATGTTTGAAAATAATAGTCATGATTTAAGTGAAGAAGAAAGATTAAAATATATAAATGTTTATTGCTCTCATGAATTAAAACAAAAATTAGAAGTTAATAAAATTTAGGAGAATTGGAAATGAAATTAAAAGTGTTAGAAGATAATAATACCTTTATTGATGAATATTATTTGGGAGAACCAGGAGTCTCTTATTATATCGAAGATGGTGATGAAAAAATATTGTTTGATATAGGATATTCTTCTGTTATATTAGAAAATGCAAATAAAATGAACATTGATTTAAATAGGATAAATAAGCTAGTAATATCTCATGGGCATGATGATCATACTGGAGGTTTAAAATATTTTTTTGAGAGGAAAAGAAATATCGAATTAATTGCCCATCCAGACTGCTTTAACTATAAAGAAGATGCAACTGGCTTATATATTGGGAGTCCACTTAGTAAAGAAGAACTATCTAAAGTATGTAAATTAAACTTATCTAAAATGCCAATTCAGGTAAGTGATAATATTATATATTTAGGAGAAATACCAACTGTTAATGATTTTGAACCAAGATATTCTATTGGGAAAAGCAATATTGGAGAAGAAAGAATAGATGATACACTAAAAGATGACTCAGCAATAGTTTATAAAAGTAAAAAAGGACTATTTGTTATAACGGGTTGCTCTCATAGCGGTATTTGTAATATTTTGGAATATGCAAAAAGAGTATGTAACGATAATAGAATATATGGTGTTATTGGCGGTTTTCATTTATTTGATGTAAATGATAGATTAGAGAAAACAATTGATTATTTAAAAGAGAATGACATAGAATTGTTGTATCCTTGTCATTGTGTTTCTTTGAAGGCAAAAATAGAGATAGCTAAAAAATTTGAGATAAATGAAGTAGGAGTAGGTTTAGAAATAGATATTTAAGAAAAAATCGTTAAATTCAGAGATAACATCCCGCTAAAAGAATAGTAGCAATTCCAAGTAGAAGTTCCCGTAAAATAAAGACAAAATATGTACATTTTTTAATAAAAATGGTATCATATGGATGAATTGAGTTAAATTATTGCATTCAAAAGGACGGGAAGTTCAAAAAATTTTTTTGAATAGAAGTAATGTCCCGCAGAAATGATATAATTGTGTAATGTATTTTGGCTTAGTTTATAAGTATTTAAGATTATTTATTTAATAATCTTATAGTGAGATCAATATCGTCGTTATTGATCTTTTTTATATACTAGGAAAGTTCTTTTTGAAAATTAAAATATAAAAGTAGCGAAGAAACGTTTGCTATAAAAAAAGATAGAACAAAAAAATGCGGCAATTAAATCCGTAAAAAATTTTTAAGTT
>CATOJL010000044.1 GCA_951800155.1 uncultured Bacilli bacterium
GCAAGCAAGATTTTAAAAGGACAAAGTATAGCTGGAGTAGCAGGAACAGGAGAAACTACTTGTCCTACATGTCCAACCTGTTTAAATACAAGTGATGCAACAGCAACGGCTGCAGATATATCTAAAGATAAAACAGCATATGTGAATGGAAAAAAGATTACTGGAACAGGAATGAAAGGAAAGACTTATGAGTTTAAAAATGAAGAAGCAACAGTTTCTGGACAAACTTTTGTAAATGGAACATGGACTAGAATTGCAGTAAAAGGAGGATCTACAACCTTTTCAATCAAATTGCCTTTTAAACCAACTAAACTTGAATCCTGTCATGTAAACTTATATGGAAATTATACATCAACCAATCAAAATCGTTGGGATGCAGATTTTAGAATGGTTAGACCTGATGGAAAATATTGGTATATGATGAATATTCCAAATGATTTCTATGTATCTAGTACAGATTCAGTGAATAATTATAATGATACTAAAGTGAGTTGTTCTGTGAAAGATGATAATCTAATTTTAACAGTTTTTGTTACAAGTGATGGGAGTGGAGATGGGACCTGTGCTATTCAAACACGTTCAAATGCGTTCAATTTAAGTGGTGTTATTGCCTATGAGTAAAAATTTAGATGAATTCTAAATTTTTTGTTTTTTGAAAGACTTTTTATGAAGTATAGAACATTTCGATTCTTATGAAAATAGTTAACGCGTTGAGCTAGTTGATTTATGAATGCACATATTCATTGAAAAATATAAAATATTTGTTTACTATGATTAGAGAGTTTTTATCAAACTTATCATGTAGTGCATTTGAACATTCTTTTCATTTCAACAATTCCCATTTTTAACTAGCACAACGTATTAGTTAATTTTAATGTAAAATAAACTTGACAATAGTAAACATTCTATTTATAATAGAAGAAGATATTGATTAGAGGAGAAGGCGATTGGAAAATAGAGTAGAATTCTTTAGGAAAAAAAATGGGGAAACACAAGAAGAACTTGCAAATATACTCGGTGTTTCTAGACAGACCATTTTATCGATTGAAAAAGGGAAGTATAATCCTTCGATTATACTTGCTTTTAAAATAGCTACGCATTTTAAAAGCAGTATTGAAGAAATATTTATTTATAAAGAAGGTAGTAAAGAAGATATGAAGTAAGGAGAAAAAGATATGCTTAAAGTAGAACATGTTACAAAATATTATGGGGATTTTTTAGCAGTAGACGATTTATCTTTTACAGTAAAAGAAGGGGAGATATTTGGTTTACTTGGAGTGAATGGAGCAGGAAAGACAACTACATTCCGAATGATTATGGGACTATTAGATCCTACAAAGGGTTCTGTGACTTTAGATGGGAAAAAGATTGATTATAGCATAACAGATAAAATAGGCTTTTTAACAGAAGAGAGGAGTCTACTTACAAAGTTAACAGTCTATGATCAATGTATTTTTTATGGAACCTTAAAAGGAATGAGTAAACAGAAAATAGAAGAAAGACTAGATATGTTACTCGAAAAATTTTCAATTTCTCAATATAAACATAAGAAGATTAAAGAATTATCAAAAGGCAATCAGCAAAAAATACAATTTATTACAGCTATTTTAAATGAACCTAAATTATTAATTTTAGATGAACCATTTTCAGGACTTGATCCATTTAATATTGAGTTATTTAAAAAGGAAATCTTAGAATTATCTAAAGCAGGAAGTATGATTATTTTTTCTTCTCATCGTATGGATCATGTGGAATTGTTCTGTAAAAAATTAGTTGTTCTTCTTCACGGAAAAAGTGTTTTGGAAGGCTATTTAAAAGATATAAAAGAGGATTATCAAAAACAGAATATTTTTATTCAAGGTGAATTTGATGTAGAAGAAGTTAAGAAAATAAAAGGTGTGCTTGCTGTAAATTATGAAAATGAATACATTGTTAAAATCGAAAGTCAAGAAGTAGTACCTCTTGTATTTAAGAAATTAAAAGATGCAACCATTACAAAATTTGTCGTAGAAGAAGCTAGTTTAAATGAGATATTTATTGAGAAAGTAGGAGAAGAATATGAGAAGTAAATTATTTTTTCTAACGGGAATGAGTTTAAAAAGAAAGATAAAGACAAAATGGTTTGTTCTAGCGAATCTTCTTTTATGTTTAGGAATTGTGGGTATTTTTAATATTAATTCGATTATTAAATTTTTTGGAGGGGACTTTGATGAACCCATTCAAATTTATGTTTTAGATGAAACAAATAAGTCCTATGCTATTTTAAAAGAACAAATTCATGCTATGGACGAAGGATACTATGGAGAAGATAGTAATACTTATGAAGTCCTTCCTTATACAGAAGAGGAGGATATTACTTCTTTTATACAAGGAGAAAGTAAGAAATATGCTTTTATTTTGAAGAAAGATGATGAACATGTTTTAGATGTAACTTTAATGAGTGATGGTTATATTGATACAGTAGATTATCAACTTCTTTCAACAGCGATTAATAATACAAAAACAACACTTGCAACAAATGAATCTAATATTCCTTTAGAGGAAGTAAATAAGATTGTTGGGCAAGTTGATATTAAAAGAGAAATTTTAGATGAAACGAAAAAGACAGAAGATGAAAATACAGGAATGATTATGAAAACGGTCTTTCCTATGGTTATTTTACCATTTTTCATGTTAACTATTTTTCTAGTACAAATGATTGGAGCAGAGGTCAATGATGAAAAGACAACAAGAGGAATGGAAATTATTATTTCGAATGTAAGTGCGAAAACCCATTTTACATCTAAAGTCCTTGCTGGAAATTTCTTTGTCTTACTACAGGGCGGACTCCTAATTGCTTATGTTTTCGTTGGCTTTATCATTAAAAATTTGCTTTCTTCAAATCATTTATTTACAGGAATTGATACAGTCATTGGAGGAACCGTTTCTAAGGTATTTGAAAGTAGTTTTGCTTCACAACTTGCTTATGTCATTCCACTTTCCTTAGTCCTTATGATTTTGACTTTTGTAGCTTATTCCTTACTTGCAGGTATTTTAGCATCCATTACAACAAATACAGAAGATTTTCAACAATTACAAACACCAATTATGATTATTTTACTTGTTGGCTATTATTTGGCAATCATGGCATCTACATTTAAGGGAGCCTTATTTATACATATTTTATCTTATGTTCCCTTAATTTCTGCTATTTTATCTCCTTCTTTACTTGTAATAGGTCAGGTTGGAATTATTGATGTCATCATTTCTATTGGAATCACAATTTTGTTTGATTATTTATTAATTCATTTTGGTCTTAAGATTTATAAAGTAGGAATTTTAAATTATTCATCAGAAGGATTGTGGAAAAAAATGTTTAAAGCTTTAAAACAAAAATAAAAAAGTTCTAGAATTTATCTAGATTTTTTTATAAAGAAGGACTACTGAGTAGTAACCAGTTTTGTTTTAGTGGAATTTTTTGTATACTACTTTGATTGACAAATTCAGGGAAACAGTGTATGATAACACTGTTTTAATATGACAAAAGGAGATAAATTATGACAAATTTATTTTTGACAAATAGAGAACTAGAACAATTAGGTCCAAAGCAGAAAATAGAATATTTTTCTAATCTAAAAGATTATTGTATAAGTGAGTATACTAGAAAAAATAGGAAAAGTTGTTACAAAATAGTAACAAAAGTGTATTCTAAATTAAGAAACTATGATTATGATATAAGGGGATTAAAAAATATTCCTCAAAATGGACAGGCTTTGTATGTTTGTAATCATTCTAATTCTCATGATATTTTAACAGCTATAGAGATTTTTAAGGATATGGGATTAAATGCTTCCGTTTTAGTAGCAAGTGATGACTTAAATGGAATGACTAAGACACTTTTTCGTTCTTGTGAGGCTGTGTCCATAGATAGACGAGATAAAAATTCTACTGAAGAAGGGGTGTATACTTTATCTGCTAATTTGGTGAGTGGAATGCCAGGAGTTATATTTGGAGAGGGGACTTGGAATCTTCATCCATATAAAAGAATGCAACAAATAAAAATTGGAAGTGCTAAAATTGGTGCTATTACTGAAATGCCTATTATACCTACCATTTTTGAATATGTAGAAATTCCTGATATTTGTAAAAGGGAAAAAGAATTATATACAAAGTGTATTATTTCTTTTGGAGAACCTATTTATATTAAAAGGGATACAAGTTTAGTTTTCCAAACGCAAGAGGTACAACAGTCTTTAGAAAATAGTCGATTACAACTGTGGAAAGAATTAAATATAGTAAGGACATCATTAAAACAGGTGAAACCAGAGTTATACCTAAATCACACTTATTTAAAAAAATTTGATGGTTTAGGATATATTTATGATTCAAAAAGTGAATCAGAGTTCCTTTTTTCAAAAGATGGAACTCCTGTTATAAATGAATTTTATTTAGATGCACATGGAAATTTTATACCGGGTATTACTGAAAAAGAAGATGGTAAAAAATACATAAAGAGATAAGTCGGAGCAATTGTTTACTAGACAAATGCTTTTTTCTTTACTAAGGTATAGAATATTGTTATAATATGTCTAGAATAGGTGATGGTATGACAAATTTGTATTTTTTAATATGTGGTTTTTTTTGTATTATATTAATTGTATTTTTATTTTATTCAAAGGAAAGAATTAAAACGAAGGAAACAAAAATCTATGGCATTATGGTAGTAAGTAGTCTTGCAGATATTTTGTTAGTCATTACAGAATTATTAATTTGCTATTACAATTATAATGAACCCTTGGTAAAAGCCTTAAATCATATTGATTTAATTCATTATATTTTATGGCCAACCCTTTTATTTTTGTATGTATACTATATTACATATCAAGATTTAAAGAAATATGCTGTTTTAAAGAAATTGGTACTTTTTTTGGGAATCTTTTCTATTTTAATAGAGTTTCTTTTGCCTATTGAAATCATTAATTATGAGGGTATTATGGGTGTATCTGGTCTTGCATCTAATTTTGTTTATTTTATAGCATCTCTTTATTTTTTTTCAATAGCATTTATTTTAATTATCAATAAACATCGAATTTTTCATAAAAAATATATACCATTATTTATTTTAACTATTTTAATGGCCTTAGCGATGGTTGTTCGTATTATAGACCCTACATTAATTGTTATTCCAACTATAATTGTATATATTGATTTAATCATGTACCACACCATTGAAAATCCAGATATTAAATTATTAAATGAAATGACTTTAGCAAAAACACAAGCAGAAAGAAGTAATCGAGCAAAATCAGATTTTCTATCAAGTATGTCTCACGAAATAAGAACCCCACTAAATGCGATTGTTGGCTTATCAGAGGATATTGCTTCTTATAAAGAAAGCGTTCCCAAAGAAGTTTTTGAAGATACACAAGATATTATTAATGCAAGTCAAACATTATTAGAAATTGTTGGGAATATATTAGATATCAACAAAATAGAGTCAGAGAAAATGGAAATTATTGAGAATAAATATCCTTTTAAAGAAACAATTGAAAATATGTGTAAAGTAACAACAACGAGAATAGGAGAAAAACCGATTCATTTTACCTTAACTTTTGCAGAGGATATTCCTTATGAACTCATTGGGGATAAAGGGAAAGTAAAAGAGATTATAAACAATTTACTCACTAACGCGATTAAATATACAGAAAAAGGAGAAATTGAGCTTTCCATTAAATGTATTAATGATTATACACATTTGCATACCAATTTACTTATTACTTGTAGAGATACAGGAAGGGGAATAAAACAAGAAAATATTCACAAACTATTTACGAAATTTGAAAGATTGGATATTGAAAAGAATACAACAACAGAGGGAACTGGTTTGGGACTTGCCATTACAAAATCCCTCGTTTCTATGATGGGTGGGAAAATAAATGTTCAAAGTCAATTTGGAAAAGGCTCTTTATTTATGGTTCAAATTCCCCAAAAAATTAGTCAAATTGAGTATCCAGTAAAGGAAGATGTAAAAGAAAAAGATAATTTAGTAGAAGAGAAAAAATATGTTGGAAAAAGAATTTTAGTTGTAGATGATAATAAATTGAATATTAAAGTAGCACGAAAAAGTTTACAAACATTTTCCTTTGAAATCGAGGAATGTTATGATGGACAAACTTGTTTAGAGAAAGTTAGAGAGAAAGATTATGATCTTATTTTGATGGATATTATGATGCCTATTATGGGTGGAGTCGAAACACTTAGACAATTAAAGGAAGATCCAAACTTTAATACACCTGTTCTAGCACTCACTGCGGATGCGATAGCAGGGGCAAAAGAGAAATATATAAGTGAAGGATTTAAGGATTATCTAGCAAAACCATTCAATCGAGAACAAATTAAGGAAAAATTAGATTCAATTTTTAAGTAAATAAAAAAAGAGAAAGGAGAATCATTTATGCATAGAAAAGAAATTATTTGTTTGATAGGAATTTTTCTTTCTATTTTTTTAATTTGTTGTATTCAAACTGATCATATTGCTTGGTTTGATACTTCTATTTATGATTTTCTTATAGTCTTAAAGAGCGAATCAATGACAAATCTCTTTTTAGGAATTTCTAGTATCACACTTCCCTTTATCGTGATAAGTCTTTTCTTTTGGATTTTTTATCCCAATAAAATCATCTCTTTTTTTGTTAGTTTTCATCTCACTTTTTCTTTCATTTTAAGTAATCTTTTAAAACTTATTTTTAAAAGAAATAGACCTATAGGAATTGCTCTTACTTATGAACCTGGATATAGTATGCCATCGAGTCATGCTATGGTCAGTATGGTTTTTCTTGGATTTCTTATTTATTTAGTTATGATAAAAGTAAAGAATCCTTATATGAGAAATGGGATTTCCATTTTACTAGCACTTCTTATTCTTTGTGTGGGTGTGAGTCGAATCTATCTAGGTGTTCATTATGCTAGTGATGTATTCCTTGGATTTCTTTTCGGTATTCTTTATTTGTACTTTTTCCTCCATTTAAAAAAAGTACAGATTCTTTTTCAAAAAGAAAATAAAGGTTTAAAAGGAGAGTAGAGAAAGTGTTTTATATTGTAGAAGAAGATAGTCCATTATCTTCCTTTTTAGAAAAAAAATTTACAAAGAAACAGGTGAAACAATATTTAAAAAATAGAGAAATTTTTGTGAATGGGAAAATAGAAACACATTATCATTTTTTAGTAAAAAAGAATGATGAAATTACCTTAGTAAAAAGACTAGAAAAAGATATTTTACTTTTATACGAGGATAGAGATATTTTAATTGTGGATAAACCCTATCATATGCTTACAGTTGCTGATCTAAAACATAAGGATACACTTTATGTGGCTCTCTCTTCCTATGTGAAACAACAAAATAAAAAGAATAAAATCTATATCGTACACCGTTTAGATCAAGAAACATCTGGTATTATGGTATTTGCTAAAAGTGTGGAAATGAAAGAAAAATTACAACAAAATTGGAATAAGGTTGTAAGAGAATACCGAGCACTTGTCCATGGAAAAGTAAAAGAAAAGGATACATTGCATTTTTATTTAAAGGAAAATCGGGCGATGCAAGTTTATGTTACGAAAAAAGATCAATATACGAAAGAAGCCATTACAGAATATACAAGACTTCGTTTTAAAAATGATATTTCTTTTGTGAATATAACAATTAAAACGGGAAGAAAACATCAAATTCGTGTATCTTTTAAAGAGATAGGTTGTCCTATTTTAGGAGATAAGAAATATGGACAAAAAGATGCATGTAAACATTTATATTTATATGCCAGTAAATTAATCTTACCTCATCCAAGAACGGAAAAAGTCCTTACTTTTATAAAACCAGTAGGTGATGATTTTCTTGATTATTTGTAAACGAAAAAAATTTATTACATAAATATGTGATATACTAAATAAAGTAGGTGAGCTTATGGAAAAAAGAAAAATTTTATTTTGTTTTATTTCCTTTTTGTTTTTTGTAGGAGGAATTTATTTCTTATTTATTGCTTTTGATAAACCTAAAGTGGAATTAAAAATGGAAACACTTTCTTTAAATGAAGAAAAAAGAATAAAAGATGTTGTAACTATACAAAAGGGTACTTTAGTGCATAATGATGTAATTGATACACAAAAAATCGGGAAGGTAAAAATCCAAGTCGTTGTTAAAAATAAAAGAAATAAAAAGCAAAATTATTCTTTTGAAATAACAATTGTAGATCAAGAAAAACCTGTTATTACCTATCAAAAAGAAATCATTATCGAAGAAGGACAAGCAATTGACTTGTTAAAAGATGTAACAGCCGTTGATAATTCAAAAGAAGAAGTGAAAGTGAGAATAGAAGGAAATTACGATTTAAAAAAAGTAGGAGAATATACTATTTTTTATGTGGCGGAAGATTCTAGTGGAAACATTGCTAAAGAAGAGGCAAAGTTGATTGTGAACAAAAAGAAACAAGTAATTCCTCCTAAAACAAATCCATCTTCTAGTGAATCTGATAAAACATTTACAACGACAAAGGGATTTAAAGGGGTAATCAAGAATGGTGTCACTTATATAGATGGTGTATTGGTTGCGAATAAAACCTATTCTCTTCCCTCTAACTATGGAAGTGGTTTAACAAAGGAAACAACAAATGCTTTTTATAAGATGCAAGAGGCTGCAAAGATGGAGGGATTAAATCTTTATATTTCTAGTGGGTTCCGCTCCTATAACAAACAGAATACACTTTACAATAATTATGTAGCCCGTGATGGAAAGAAGGCTGCTGATACTTATTCGGCAAGAGCAGGATATTCAGAACATCAAACAGGACTTGCCTTTGATGTAAATACAATTAGTTCTGCTTTTGATAATACAAAAGAAGCAAAATGGCTAGCTAAAAATTGTTACAAATATGGTTTTATTTTAAGATATCCTAAAGGAAAAGAAAGTGAAACAGGTTATATGTATGAATCATGGCATTTTCGGTATGTTGGGGAAGAATTGGCTTCCAAACTATACAATAATGGGGATTGGATAACATTAGAAACTTATTTTGGAATTACAAGTAAATACGCAGAATAGAGGCATTTATATGGAGAATAAAAAATGTTTGCTTTTTTCATGAAGTAATAAATTTATGTCAATAGGAATGGAAAAGGTATTAAAGTAAGAAAAAGCATGATATAATGAATCTAGAATGGAGAGTGAATTATGGGTCTAATTAAGGCAATTACGAGTTCGGTTTCTTCTGGACTTGGGGATCAATTTAAAGAGTTCGTCGTTTGTCCAGAAGTGGCAAACAATGTTTTAATTCAAAGAGGAGATGTAAGACATGGGAAAGGAAATAAGCATCCTAGTGAGGGTGTAATTACGAATGGAAGTACCATTGTTGTACCAGAAGGAATGTGTATGCTTATCGTTGATAATGGTGCGATTACAGAATTTACAGCTGAAAGTGGTTCTTATACTTATGATAATAGTTCTGAACCAACTATTTTTGAAGGTGGATTTTTTAAAGGAATTAAAGAAACAATTAAAACGATGGGAAGACGTATTACATATGGCGGGCAAGAAGCGCATGATCAAAGAGTATATTATGTAAATACTAAAATTATTACAGGAAATAGGTTTGGAAGTCCTCAACCAAAGAAAATAACAGATGAAAAGTACGGCATGTTGGAAGTAACTTTTTTTGGAGAATATGCATTTCAAGTGGTGAATCCTGCTACTTTAATTTCAGGTGTGATTGGAAGTAATCCGAAAGATACTGTTACCTATGAGGAAGTAATTGGAAGTCAATTAAAGACAAAATTTGTGGAACAAATTACACAAGCAATATCAGTTGTGATGCGTAAGGCGAAGGTATCTTTTGGAGATATGGGACTCTATGGTGGAGATATTTCTGATGAAATGAATCGTTGTTTA
>CATOJL010000045.1 GCA_951800155.1 uncultured Bacilli bacterium
GAATAGGAGAAAACAGGTTAGTGAAGAAACAATTAGGATTACGAAAAGAATAATTGAGTAATAAAACTTACTTGTAGATGAAAAATGAATCTAGAAAAGTAAGAGTAACAAGTCCTGTTTTAAAAAAGATTTAATATAAGGAGGTATGTTTTAAATGGGATTTATTAAGGCTTTTTCAGGTGCTTTAGCTGGTACAGCTGCAGATCAATGGAAGGATTTTTATGGTCCAAGAGGAGGTATTTCTGGAACGACGGCCTTGTTTCAAGCTGTGCCAAATGGTACAAATGCTGGTCGTGGAGAAAATACAAAAGGTTCAGAAAATATTATTACAAATGGAAGTAAGATTCTTGTTCCAGAGGGGACAGCTCTAATTACGATGCAAGATGGACAAATTACAGGTTTAATTGCAGAACCAGGAGGATTTGAGTTCAGAACAGATGATCCAAATTCAAAATCTATATTCAGTGGAGATGGGATTTTAGCTTCTACGATTAAACAATCATGGGAAAGGTTTAAGTTTGGTGGACAACCAGGAGCACAACAATTGGCGTTTTATATTAATTTAAAAGAGATTCCCAATAATAAATTTGGAACACAAGCAGAGATTTACTGGGATGATGCGTATTTGAATGCACAAGTGGGTGCTGTGACACGAGGAACGTATACTTTAAAAATTGTTGATCCACTATTATTTGTTAAAAATTATGTACCAACAAAGTATTTGCAACCAAATGCCCCTGTTTTTGATTTTGCAGATATGGACAATGATGCAGCGACACAATTATTTAATGAAGTGGTAGGAACCTTGTCAGCAGCATTTTCAAATTATACAAATGATGCAAGTAAGGGAAATCGAATTTCAAAAATTCAAGGGGATCAGATAGGTTTTGCGCAAGCTATGAGTCAGGCAGTAGAAGAAGCTTATCAATGGAAATCAGATCGTGGACTTGAAATTGTTAAGACAGCCATTCTTGCCATTGAGTACGATGAAGATACTAAGGCATTGTTAAGTGATGTTAAAAAGGCTGATGCATTAGCCGGAGCTAGAGGAAATTCATTTATGCAACAATCTGTTGCTAGAGGAATGCAAGCGGCAGGAGAGAATCCAAATGGTGGAGGAACATCTATGGCTTTTATGGGAATGGGAATGAATGCTGCAGGGAATATGATGGGTGGTATGCAACAACCACAGACAACACAAAATCCATTCATAAATGTTTCAAATCAACAAGCACAAGCTCCACAGTCTGGAAGTTCTAGTGGACAACCAGGTTTAGCAGATAAATTATTAGAATTTAAAAAATTGTTAGATGCAGGTGTGATTTCCCAAGAAGAATATGACAAGGTAAAGGCACAAATTTTAGGGAGTTAGATATGAGTAATCAAGAGGTAGGGAATAGCTCAACTAAAAGTAAGTTGCCTTTGGAAAATCATACAACAATCATACAGACAGACTCTGATGCGACAAACGGACAAAAAAAGTGTCCCCGTTGTGGGGCAACAGATATTGCTACGCATGTAGATACAGGTAAGCTTCGATGTAATTTTTGTAGACATGAGTTTGAACCCCAAAAAATGCAAGGAATGGTAGAGGATATTCATCTGTTAGAAGGACAGGTCATTGGTTCTGGAGCAACAGATATTGTTGCTGATGCAAATGATATTTTAACATTAAAATGTAGTTCTTGTGGTGCAGAGGTAGTGATTGATACAGCAACAGTTACACAAGCTCGTTGTCATTGGTGTAGAAATACATTGTCTATAAATCAACAGATTCCAAATGGAAGTATTCCTGATGCAGTACTGCCTTTTTGTGTAAGAAAGGAAGAAGCAAAGGAACAAATTGAAAGCTTTGTTCGGAAACGTAATTTTTTTGCGCATCCTCAATTTAAAAAAGAATTTACAACTGAAAATATTATGGGAGTATATTTCCCATATATGGTTGTTGATATTAATGCGCATGCACAATTTATTGGAAGTGGAGAACAACAAAGAAGAAAATATATAAAAGGGAGTGGAGAGAACGCAAAAACGTATTATGATGCTGATTTGTACGAGATAGGTAGGGAATTTGATTTAACTATTCATGGTTTAACTGTGGAAGCAAGTGCTGACAAATTACAGACAACATCCTTGCATAAAACGAATAATGTGATTAATGCGATTATGCCATTTGATATCGAAAACTGTGTAAAGTTTGATGCCAATTATTTGAAAGGGTATACCTCTGAAAGAAGAGATACAAATTTAGAACAAATAAAACCTATAGTTGAGGTACAATCTAAGGATATTGCTAGACATTCTTGCAATGAAACAATAAAGCAGTATGATCGTGGAGTAGCTTGGTCGAAACAGAATTTTGTTGTGAAAGGGCAACAATGGAAAGTGGCCTATTTACCTGTGTGGCTGTATAGTTACCAACAAATAAGTGGAAGTAGTAAGCGATTACATTATGTTGCTGTCAATGGTCGAACAAAAGAGATTATGGGAAGTGTCCCTATTCATCTGCCTAAATTATGTATTAGTTCTTTTGTAGTAGAAATCATTGGATTATTGGCAATGTTATTTATTGATTTTTCTTATAATTGGTTATTTTTATTGTCAGGTTTCATTTATTTTATCTTTATGTATTTACAGTATCGTAATTCGAATGCCAGACATACTTATGAGAAGGATACAAAGACAATGTTATTCAATTTGAAAAAACAAGATCGCTTCATAAAACAACAAACAGGGCTAACGAATACTCGGATGCAGGGAGCTAATCATACTACAGTACAAGGACAAAGTCTTGGAAATGCCCTTCTTCAAGCAGTGATTGAAAAAAAATAGTTTATCTACATAAAGAAGGATGGAGTAAGACATAGAGATAGTACTTATGTTTTCTTCATAAAGAGGGAAGTTGGAGGTTTAGAAATGTTAGAAAAATTAAAAGAAAAGAAAATTATAGGAGCAATAGGAATTGCAACCGTTTTTTTAGGTGTATTATTACCATACTATCAAGTGTCTATTTTTGGACATACCTATAAATTAGCACTATGGAATTATATAGAAGGTAAAGTCATTTTACTATTATTAACGGCAAACTTTTTATTTCTATTTAGAGATTTTGCTCAAAAATATGTGCCACAAGTATTTGAATCGAATATAGGACAGAAAATCCAAACGGCAAATCCAAAATTAGCAATAGTGCCAGTTATACTGATCGTGGCTTTCGTCGTTATACTTTTTTTAAGATTAGATGTTGGTTCTACGCTTGATCATGGTATGGGATTTTATTTCTTATGGCTAGGAATTATTTGTCTTACAGTGCATACATTTCTTTATAAAAATGTAGTATCTGTTTCTACACAATATACAAATGGTGAGCAGAACAATAAAAACTATTCTGAAACAATGCAAAATGGACAGCAACTAAGTCATTTAGGAAGTGTGAAATATTGTTCTGGATGTGGAAATAAATGTGAAGCAAATACCAATATATGTTCTTTCTGTGGTAGACAACTTTAATAAAAAGATAGAACGATTTAGAAAGAGAAAAATAGGTAATCATTTTATTTCGATTACCTGTTTTTTATGCGAGGAGGTTAAATATGCGTTGTAAAAAATGTAATCATTTTATAAATATAAATGAAAAGTTTTGTCCAAATTGTGGTAAAAAAATAGGATTTTTAATTTTAGCTATTGTATTAATAATCATTTGCCTACTTGTTTTCTTTTCCTTATTTAGCAAGAATAAAAAGAAAAAAGCATATGATTTAGTTGGAACTTCTACTTCTATAAGCTATAGTTATAGTGATGATCATATTTTAAAATCCATTGATGGTAGATTTAGTAAGCAATTGATTCATTCTTCTTCAGATGTTTTGACTGCCTTAGAGTCAATTAAAGATAAGATTGGTTTTAAAGATGCTACAAAAGAGTTTGTGTTATTATCTGAGGAAACAAGTGAGGGGATAACCTATTATAAGTATAATCAAGTATATAAAGGAACTCCTGTATTATATCAAAACATAATTGTAAGTGTGGATCAAAATAAAAATATATTGGGGTATAGTGGTTATTATATTCCAAATATACAAGTAGATGTTGTACCGAAAAAAAGTGCCGAAGAGATCGAAAAGAATATAAAAAAATATTTGGGAAAAAATTCAAATATTGTTAGTAATACACTTTCTATTTGGGCTGATATAAAACAATATACATTGGTTTATAATATTCTTGGTTATTCAGATAGTAAGGCTGTCATATGTATTGTAGATGCGAATACAGGAGAAATTTTATCAGAAGAAAGTGTTTTTGAAGCAGGAACAACATATTCTTATACAGGAATGGGGATGGATAATAAAACCTATAAGATTTCTTTAGAAAAACATTTTGATGTAATAGGCATGAAAAATCGATATCGATTTTATGATCGTGAACGAAAGATATCCATTGTTGATTCTAGGAAACTGGGATATATAGATGCTCAACTTCTTCCTACATTATTACTACCCAATTATGAATCTAGAATAAATTCTATGGTAGTTGATATTGTAGATAATCAAATAGATACGACTTTACATGGTGAAAGTTTTGTGCAAAATGCAATCACAACTATGGCAAATTATGAAAAGATATATGATTATTATAAAAATGTTTTAGGTAGAGATTCTTATGATAACAAAGGAAGTAAAATTATATTGAATTTGGGTGTTACGGAATCTACTGGTTCAAGCAAAGACCTTAATAATGCCTTTTGGAGTAGACTTACAAATCAGATGTATATTGGAAATTGGAAAGGAAAATCCTTGAGTGCCTCTCTTGATATTCTTGCTCATGAATTTACACATGGAGTTATTTCGAAAACGGCTAATTTTGCTCTTCAAGCAAAGAAAGCGGATAAAAATAAGGCTTTTGAAACGGGAGCACTTAGTGAAGGATATGCGGATGTATTGGGTTCTTTAGTTGAAGGTAAAAATTGGACAATAGCAGAAGATAATGAAATTGCAAGAAGTGCTAGTAATCCAGAAGCTTATGAAAATCCTAGTGTGAAAGGTGGAAAATATTACTATCCAGATGGTTATCTAACAGACGGAAGAACATTGAAACAATTGTTAAAAGAGCATGATTTAGAATTTGTAGTGGACTTTGATAATGGGGGAGTCCATCAAAATGCAAATGTAGTAAGTCATGCAGCTTATTTAATGTATAAAAATGGTGCATTTCAAAATCGTAAGGAAATGGCTAAGGTCTGGTATAATTCTTTATTTTCTTTATCTTCTTATTCTAACTTTGAAGACTGTGCTTTAGCTGTGATGAAAACAGCAAAAAACTTAGGTTTAAATGAAGCTTCCCTTTATCAGATTACAAAAGCTTTTCAAGATACAAAAATGTTACAGAACAAATATGTACCTATTCATGGTAGCGTAAAAAGTGGAGATGAGAAATTAAAGAAGGTTCAGGTAAAAGTATATTCTTATAAAGATGGTAGTGAAATCAAAACGCTGTTAACAAATGAAAGCGGTGAATATAAACTGGAATTGCCAATGGGAACATACCGAATAGAATTTAAACTACAAGGTTTTGAAACATACGAAACAGTCGTAGTAGTTCAGGGTGATACAACATTGGATGTAGTTTTAGCATATCAAATAGAAGAAGGAAATATGTTAAAAAATGCATGTAAAACAGAAAAATGTCATAATTTTACAATTTACTTTTTAGAGAGTGATGCACAGAATAAGTTAAAAGAAATCCATGAAACTTATTCTGTTGATTCAGGAACAACGGTAGATGCGAATGTAATTGTTGATTCTGTAAATCATATTTTTGGTAATAAATTTTTAACTATGGAAGGACAGTCCTTTTATATGACAGTCGGAGATTTTAAAGTTGAATATGCATGGTATTATAAAGATACCGATACAAAATTTGATTGGAATAAACCGATTGATCAAGATATTGAAATAGAGATGAAACTGATGAATGGACTCCTTGATAATGATACTTTTATTCATATAAGTGATTGGTTTAAGTAAGTGAAATTTTAGAATTCGCATGAGGCAATGTGTATAAAAAATGGTTCTATCCAAAGAAGGTTCTTAAATAGAATCTTTTTTATTTATATAAAATGATGTGGTATCTTAGCAGATGTATAAACACACATATTTGATTGAGTAATATAAAATATAGAGTTTTTAAAAGTAAAAAAATGTATTAAAGTAGCGTGTGTATTTGAATATATTTCTCTTTGAAGTAATTTGCATTTTAATGAACGCAATGGCTTAAAACTAGGAAAATTTCTAGCAATTCCATTGGTGAAAAAATATTTATTCAAAAAGAAATGATTTAGAAGGAATCCTATGATAGACAAGCTATGTTTATAGTAAAGACAAAAAAATGGAAATGGAGAGAAGGGAATATAGTTGTACTTAGTAAAATACTTCAAACTATTTAGATTTTATCTAAAAAAATCATAAGAAGTACATTAAAATTTCACAATTCTTTCAATTTTTGAAAGTATACTTTGCATGAGGTGTTAAAATGAAATGTAAAAATTGTGGACAAAAAATTACACGTAAGGATTCTTATTGTAGAGAATGTGGGGAGTGGATTGAACAAGAGGAATGTAGAAAAAGGCTAAGAAAGAAGGTAATAAAATTTGGAGTTCTTTTTATTCTTTTTCTCTTCGTTATCTTTAGTGGGATTTCAATAACTGTCTATTTCCATTCGCCAAAATACATAGCTTTTCAATATTTTGATGCAATTGTAGACTCTGATGTAGACAAAATTTATTCATATATAGAAGATAAAGAGTCTTTATTTGTAAGTGAAAGTCTTTTAAAAGAAAAAGATAATTTTGAAAAGAATATAGAAGATGTCAAAGTAGTTCATATTTATGAAAAAGGGAATAAAACGTATGTTGCGTTTTCATATATGTTGAATGGAAAGAATACAATATCATATGTGGAATTAAAAAAGAAAAAAATTTTTAATATTCTTGATACTTATAAAGTAGTCAGTGGGAAGGTAGCTTCTAATATAGAATTTATAGTACCTAAGGATAGCAGAGTAACAATTGATGGTAAAGATATTACCTCCTATTTGCAGATGGATAAGACTAGTAAATATGATACATATTATATAAAAGATATGATAAAAGGGAATTATACGATTGCAGTGACATTTTCAAATGGCTTGAAAATAGAAAAAGAACTTGCAGTTGAGGATGGAAAAACTTATAAAATTATGGATGTAGAACTTACAGATATGCAAAAAAAAGAAATAGAAGATCTTAGCATTGCCTCTTTGAATATGCTTTCTGAAGCCGCTTTAGCTCGTAAGGATTATGATACAATTGCTTCCCATTTTAAACAGAATATAGAGAGTTTCTATAAACAAGTAAAAAGAAAGATACAAGCAGATGGGATAACGGCTTTAAAATATAGTGATTGTGAAATAAAAGATGCATATATAAATAAGGATGGGAATGTGGAGGTATCTTTATTGGTCGATTATACCTATACATATAAGAATACATTAGAGGAGGCCAAAACAAAAGAAGCATCTGGTATTATTTCTTTAACCTATATGTATGACAATGAAACATTTATTTTGCTGAATGAATAATTTCCACATAAAAACTATTTATTCTTGACAAAAAATGTCAAAAATTATACTCTTATATAAGAGAGGAGTGGTTCTTATGTATTGCAGTGCTTGTGGGGCAGAATGTAAGAGGGAAGATGCATTTTGTGGAGAATGCGGAACAGCAATAAAAAAAGAGGATAGTCATTCTTTAAAGACTAAAAAAATAAAAGACGTAGAAGAACCTAAAAAAAGAGAACGAAAGCCTAACTTTATAATAACAAAGAAAAATAAGATTTTAATTGGATTTGCATTGCTTCTTGTGGCTTTATTATTTGGAAGTTACCAATTGGGTAGTCACATGTATTCTCCAAAAAGGATTGCCAGTCGCTATATTGAAGCAGTAAAGAATAATGATACAAATGCATTATATAAATATTTAGAAATGGATGAATCAGATACTACATTTGTCACTAAAAAAGTATTTCAAGAGCTAACAAAAGGAGAAAATAAAGGGAAAACAATCGAGAATTATAAAATTACAGATATAACTTATGGAAGTGGGAAATTAAGTGCAACAGTATCTTTTAAATATACTTCAAAAGGAAGTTCTACGGAATCGACAGGGCAGGTATATTTAACAAAACAAAGAAAGAAAAATTTATTTATTTTTGATAGTTGGAAAGTGAATAATTCGAATGATACAACCGTCGTTAAAGATTTTACTTTGAAAGTACCAGTAGGATCTAAAGTAACTTACGCTGGCATTGAGGTATCGTCTAAATATTTAGAGAAAAATGTAGATACTTCAAATACTGCTTCAAGTTATGATATATATGTACTTCCACAAGTGTTTGCTATAAAGACGAAAGTAACAGCATCTTTAGCGAATGGAATTACAATAGAAGAAGATATTACACCAACAAGTCGATATGGAAGTGTTACTTTAAATTTAACAAAGGATAATTTAAGTAATGCTATTCAAAAAGCATTGAATGATAAAGCAAAAGAAATTGTAACTAATCTATATGGTGCAGCTATGGAAAGAAAGCCTTTTGTAGATATCAAAGAAAGTTTTGAACGTGAAGGAGTAAATCTTGAAACTTTAGAAAAAAATTACCAAGATTTTGCATCTTCTATTACCTCTGATCTAAATCAACTTACAAAGATCGATTTTAAAGAGAGTTCTATATATAATTTAGTTACAGAGGGTGAAAATTTAAAAGTACGTTTTAAAATGAAATATGACTATACCGTAAAATATAAATCTTATTTTAGTGATGAAGAACAAACACATGATGATTCATCAAGTAGTTATATAACTCTTATAATGGGTATTGATGGAAACAACTATTATTTAGTTGATTTTGAGAATTTAGTAACTTATTTTTCTAGATATTAAGAAGGAGAGTGGAAAAGTGGCAAAATTTTGTACAAAATGTGGAAAAAAGTTAGAGGAAGGAAAACCTTGTGATTGTGAAAAAAAAGTAGAGGTAACAATAGAAAAGAAAGAAGAAAAGAAGGAACCAAAGACAGAGGGATTTGATATACAAGATTGCTTTAATTCTTACTTAGAAATTTTAAAAAATATTTTTACGAAACCAGTAGATACAATTAAAAAATTTGCGATAGAAGAAAATTTCATCTTAGGACTTATTGCTATTTTAATCAATAGTCTTGTTTCAGGAATTTTTGTTTATTGTTTTGTAAAAGAAGCTTTTGGAAGTTTTACCTCTGGAATGGGTATGTATGGATTAGCCTTTGGAATGGGTGTAGAGATTCCATTTTTACGAGTAGTTATTTATGGAACAATTTTTATGATTGCTAGCTTTTTAATGACAGCATTAATGATTTATGTTTTAGCAGGTTCTTTATTTAAAGATGATATGAATTTTAAAAGAGCAGTAGCTTTAGTAGGAACTTGTTCTGTATTTACAGCCGTAACTACGCTTGGTTGTGTGATACTTGCTTTTGTTTCTATTGAGCTTGTTGCCTATGTAGTGTTCGTGGCAGGTATTTTATATTTTGCGCATTTATATCATGGATTAGTTGAAATAACAACGTTTGATAGAAATAAATTGGCTTATGTATTTACAGGAACGATTGCCGTAACTTTATTTGTGGTATATTATATTTTACCTAAAATATTATTTTAAGTAGCAGAGTTATAATTGTTTTGTGAGTTTAAAGTGATGAAAATCACTTTTTTTGTGTTGTAAAAATG
>CATOJL010000046.1 GCA_951800155.1 uncultured Bacilli bacterium
GGACATGAACGTTGTGATTCATGGATTTTTTAGAAACTTATAAAATACGAAATGAGAAAAAAATATAAAAATATGTGCTAGTATATTGTCAAATAGAAATAAATATGATATATTAAATTTGTTTGGATTTATGGCGATGTAGCTCAGTTGGCTAGAGCGTCCGGTTCATACCCGGAAGGTCGTGGGTTCGACCCCCTCCGTCGCTACCATAATGTATTTACCCGTTGATTTTCAACGGTTTTTGTTTGCTTAAGATAGATAATTAGATAAAGAAGTGTATATATCATCCGCGAACATTAGTTTATAAAATAGCTAATAATTTTGTCTATAGGTAACAAAAAGGTAACAAAAATGAATACAAAAAACAGTTATTTGAGTAAATTAACTGTTTTTAAAAGGTTATTTCATTCTTTATGTGTATATACATCTTTAGTTATATCTTTTACAATATGTCCCATGATTAATTTTACACACAACTCATTAGTCCCTAATAAATCCATCTTAGTGGCAAAATAGTGCCTTCCATCGTGGGGTAGATGGTTCATATCTAAATTCT
Source organism: uncultured Bacilli bacterium (assembly GCA_951800155.1). Taxonomy (GTDB): domain Bacteria; phylum Bacillota_I; class Bacilli_A; order RF39; family UBA660; genus CATOJL01. Next base: position 557 of record CATOJL010000046.1, read on the forward strand.
CAATAGTCTATTTAAAACGAGTAAATAGGCTCTATATACCATTTTATTATTTCCATTCATAACAAGCATTCATTATTCACATTATCTCTTTTTTTATTGTATGGAATCTCTTTCATCTATATACATTATACTAAATTTTTTTGTTCATGCAAGTTTCCGATTTAAAAATTATTGACACAACGAATTTGACTATATTTTTTCAATTTTATTGTATACTAAATATATAGTAAAGGAGGTATACAATATGGTAAAATCAAAAAGGAAATTAGTTTTATAAAAAAGTACTTAACATAACGAAAATACAAGATATCAACTGCACTATTTTAGATACTTAACCCATTGTAGTTAACAATCACAAAAGAAACAATATGGGTATGATTTTTAGAATGTTCCTTTTTTAAGATGTTTCTATATTTATAAAATAATATTTTATTTCTTAATTTCATATTATTGTGTAAAATGAATAAAAAATTTTTCTATTTTTTTTTAAATTGTGTTAAAATAGTGAATAATTCTATCAAAAATGAATGTGATAGATAAGATGTAAAAGAGGGAAGAAAACGTGGTAAAAAAGAAAAGGAAGTTGAAAAGGAAAGCGAAATATATTTGTTTTTTTCTGTTCCTGTTTGTGTGTATTCTATTAGGATTTTTTTTACTTCCTATACATAAAAGGGGAAAAAAACAGGAACAAGGTATTGATAAGTTTACCTATGTGTATCAAGAGTCTGTATTTCCTACTTTCGTTGTTGATGTACCAGTTCATACAGATTTAATCTTAGAACATACAAGTGCAAGACCTAGCACAAAAAGAATAATTAAATATATTGTCATTCATGAAACAGATAATTTTGAAAAAGGTGCAGGATCATGGAATCATGCTACATATTTAAAACGAAATAATCAAACAGCGACATCTTGGCATTATACGGTTGATGATAAAGAAATTTATCATCATATTCCAGATGATGAAATCGCCCACCATGCTGGGGATGATGAGGGAAATGCATATGGAATTGGAATTGAACTTTGTGTAAATAGTGATGGAGATTTTGAGAAAACCTTTGATAATGCAGCCAAATTAGTAGCACATCTAATAAAAGCCTATAAATTAAATTTAGACAATTTGAAAACACATCACGATTTTTCAGGAAAAGATTGTCCGCATACGATCTTACAAAAAAATAGGTTAACGGAATTTAAGAGAAAAGTAAGAAAATATTTATAACAGAACGAAGGAGGGTTAGAAACTTCCTTTTTTCATATACTTTATTATGGATAATATAGAAAAAAGACTAAAAGAGATAAAAATAGAGAATTGGATATGGGTTATCTATATTGGACTGATTTTTTTAAGTTGGTATGCAAATAGGAAAGAAAAACACTATTTTATATGTAAAGATGAGGAAAGTAGAAAGAAATATCGGGAGATATTGATTCTTATTTTTTCTATTCTTCTTGTCATTTATCTTTATTTTACGAAAGATAGTTATGAAGATATACAGGAATTAACATGTGCGGATTCACAAAAGAAAAAAACACTCACTTATATGTCTTTTACTGGCTCCCTTCTTATTTTAATTAGTGGAGTTATTTTCTTAATTATTGCTATTGAAGATGAGAGCATTGATACAGAAATTGCTTTTAGTTGAATTTGGTAAGCATAAAAGAAAGAAAATGGTTCATACTAAAAAGGGAGGCAATTATGGAAGCAAAAAAAGAACTTGTAGAACATATTTATAAAGATGCATCGATGGGAAGCTATACTTGTATGCAATTACTTGGAGATTTAAAAAACAAAGATAATAAAATTAAGGGTTGTGTGGAAGACATTTTAAAAGAGTATCAAGATTTTGAGAAGAAGGCAAAGAAATTTTTGAAAGAAGAAGTTAGAAATGAAGAAGGCTTTCTGACAAAGTTTATGGCAAAAAGAGGTATTAAAAAAGAGGTTACGAAAGATAATAGTGATCCTGCGATTGCTAAGATGCTCATTGAAGGTTTAACGATGGGTTCTTTAGAGATTGAAAAGAAAATGAAGGATTATGAAAAGGAAGCAGAAAAAAGTCATCTTTCTTTGGCAAAGGATTTTTTTCAATTTCAAGAGGGAGCAATTCAAAAACTAAAAACGTATTTTTAATTTGAAAGTAGAACCATCTACTTTTTTTATGTATATGTATTTTTTCCTTTCCTTCCTCATAAAATGAAAGGGGAGGAACTTATGCGCAAAACATCTATTATTCTTTTAACTTATAACAACTTAGAATATACAAAAGCTTGTCTGGAAAGTATTTATACATATACCGAAGAAGGAACTTATGAACTCATTGTCATTGATAATGCCTCTACAGATGGAACAAGGGAATATTTAATGAATGATTCTAAAATTCGTGTTGTTTTCAATAAAGAAAATGTAGGATTTCCTAAAGGTTGTAACCAAGGAATTGCTTTGGCGAATCCAGAAAATGATATTTTGCTTTTAAATAATGACACAATTGTTACAACAAATTGGCTTACTAATTTAAAAAGATGTTTATATAGTGATGCAAAAATAGGGGCAGTGGGACCAGTTTGTAACCAACAAGAAAATAGACAAGGAGTATCTTTTTCTTACACAGATTTGAAACAGATGCAAGAACTTGCCTTAAAAAACAATCGTTTTGATCCAGAAAAATGGGAGGAAAAAGTATTTTTAATTGGATATTGCCTCTTAATGAAAAGAGAAGTGATCGATCGATTAAAAAATTTAGATGAAGCTTATACCCCAGGTTATGTGGAAGATAATGATTTATCCCTTCGCATTCTAAAATTGGGATATAAACTTATTCTATGTCATGACACATTTATCCATCATTACTTAGGAACTTCTTTTAGAAAAGATTTAAGTAAATTTTATCTTATATTAAATAAAAATAGATCCTATTTTAAAAAGAAGTGGGGATTTCAAACAATAGCTTTTGATGAGAGAAAGTCTGCTTCTTATGTCATGTTAGAACCATGTAATTGTCTATTGGAGGTTAATGCAGGAATTGGCGTATCCTTAAAAGAAATTTTGTATCAGGGACATCCCCTTGAAGTAGAAGGAGTCGAGTATAACAAAAGGAAACGAGAGATAGCCACTTTATCTTTTCCTGTTTATCCTAATTTAAAAAGCATAAAAAAAACGTATGACACAATACTCATTGGTGATTTTTTAGAAACAGTAAAGCATACTGTTACCTTTCTACAAAAAATACATACACTTCTAAAAAAAGAAGGAACACTTCTTTTAGAAATACATAATATAGCAAGCATAAAAAGGATAACTGATTTGTTGCAGGAAAACTTTTATAAACAAGAAAATTCTCATCGAAACTTCTTTACATTAAACGATATAAAAAAACTTCTCTTAAAAGCAGGCTATAAAAATATGGAGGTTTATTCTTGGTATGAAAATTTGAGTGAAGAGGAAGAAAGAAATCTTGAATTGTTAAAAAAGGAAGAGAGTATGTATCGTTATACTTATTATACAATTCGGTGTAAGAAACAATAAAAAGAGCAATTGTGAATTTCACATGCTTTTTTTTTAAATAATAGAAAGAATTGGAAAGGAATGAATGTAAAAACAGATAGATACTTAAAATGTGAATTGAAAATAAGAAAAAAATGTGCTAGAATAAGGATAGTTTGGAGTAGGTTGTATGAAGAAGTTTGCATTCCATAAATATATCTATATTTTTTTTGCAACATCTATGTTAGGTTGGTTTGGGGAGGTTTTGTTTAGTATACTTGTGCATCATGAACTCGTGAACCCAGGAACACTTTGTGGGATGTGGTGTCCTATTTATGGAGTGGCTTGTGTTTTGATTGCTCTTTTGTTAAAAAAAGAAGATGGACGTATTCAAAATTTTATAAAAATTACATGCATTTCTTTAGTCGTTGAATATATAAGTGCCTTTATTTCAGAAGAGTTTTTCTCCCATCGTCTATGGGATTATTCTACTTTCTTTTTAAATTTTCAAGGAAGAATTTGTCTTTCTATGGGGATATTATTTGGAATGGTTGGCTTCTTTTTTGCTTATTTTCTTTTACCAAAATTGTATACTTTTTTTGAGAAGAACGAAAGACAATGTATGAGGCTGAATTTTGTATTTTTCTTTTTCTTTTTAGCGAATATTGTAATAGAATGTATGATTTAGGTGGTATAGATGGAGTATCGAGATTTGTATAACAAAAATAGAGATCCCCTCTTTAAAACAATAAAAAAAGGGGAGAAGCCACAGGACGGTATGTATTATGTGAGTGTTGCTGTTGCTTTAGAAAATATAGATGGAACTTTTCTTTTACAAAAGCGTTCATTAAAAAAAGGTGGGCTTTGGGGAACAATAGCAGGACATCCAAAAAGTGGAGAAACTTCCCTAGAGGGAATATTGACAGAAATAAAAGAAGAAATGGGACTTGAAGTTCCAAAAGAAAAAATGAAGTTATTTAAAACGATTCAAACAAAAGATGACTTTGTGGATTTTTATTATATAAAATGTTTTGTTCCAGAAGAAAAAATAAAACTACAGCTTGAGGAAGTAACAGATTATATGTTTGCTTCCAAAGAACAAATTTTAGAATTGATACAAAAGCAACAATTCCATAAAAAGCATGCATTGATGATGCAAGACTGTTTTGCTTATTTAGAAAACAATAAGGAAAGAATGTAGGCTTTTTTAGTGGAGGGGGTTATTTTATGGATACATGGCAAAGGACTAAAGTTTTATTAAAAGAGGATTATAGAAAAATACAAGAGCTTTCCGTTCTTGTTTTGGGTCTAGGAGGAGTCGGAAGCTATGTCGTTGAAAGTTTAGCGCGATTAGGGGTTAAAAAATTAATTTTAGTGGATTATGATACGATTGATGCAACAAATATAAATAGACAGATTGAAGCCTTACACTCTACCATTGGTTTTTATAAGGCTGATATTTTAAAACAGCGCGTCCTTGATATTCATCCTACTTGTGAAGTGCAAGTGATTAAAGAGAAAATAACGCCAGAGAATCTAGATTTGTTATTTTTAGAAGCTACCGACTTTTTAGTAGACGCCAATGATACTGTTTCTGTAAAGAAGGAACTTATGAAAAGATGTGTGAGAATAGGACAACGTTTTATTATGAGTATGGGAACAGCGAATAAACTGGATCCCACAAAGTTAAAAATTATGGATCTAAAAGATACAAAGTATGATCCACTTGCAAAAATTCTTAGAAAAGAAGCACGTAAAGAAAAAATATATACAAAAATACCTGTGGTTTCTTCAAGTGAAATTCCTATCAAAACGATGGAAAACACATTAGGTTCTATTTCCTTTGTTCCTTCTGTAGCGGGACTTCTTATCACAAGTTATATTACATCAGAGGTGTTAAAGTGAAGAGCTTGGAGAAATTGTTTTCTTCCCTAGAAGGAAGAGTTTTGTGCTATGGCATTATGGAAACTTCTTATCTAGCTTGTATACAGAAAAATGAAAAGATAACAGAGTGTTTTCTCTTAGATTCGATTGATTTGGAAAGAGGAGGAAAGAGAGGAAAAGGGAAAAAAATTTCTCCTAAAAAATTTCTAAAAAGATTTGGAAAGAAAAGGATGGATATTTTAGTTGTACGTGAGGATGTACTTGGAAGTTTAGAAAAGAAACTACTTCCTATTTTTATCAAAATAACAAAGGCAAAAATTTATCTTTATTCTGTTGTGCATGTAGAGAAAACGAAGAAGCGTTATCAACGATATAAAGGAGTATGGAAAGATAAAAAAGAATACGTAGAGATTGATCTAACTTGGGTAAAACAAAATTGGCTTAAGGACAAGTTTTATTATTTAGAAGATTGCTGTATTGATCTTGTAGATGCGATAAGTGATTTTTTGATAAGCTAACTTTTACTTGTATAAATCATCACTTCATGGTACAATGAATGTATATTCATAAGAGTAATCAAGAAAAGAGGGTATATGAGAATAGCGGGACTCGATTTAGGGACAAGAACATTAGGGGTTGCTATTTCGGATAGAACAGAAACCATTGCGACGTATTATACAACAATTCGTTTTCTGGAAGGGGACTATGCGAGTGCTTTAAGGGAGATACAAGAAATCATTGCTACAGAAAAGATAGGTATGCTCGTTTTAGGATTACCAAAAAATATGAATAACAGTATGGGAGAAAGTGCTATACGGACACTAAGCTTTAAAGAAAAATTAGAGGAACAATGTAAACTTCCTGTTGTGATGCAAGATGAACGACTTTCAACAGTAGAAGCGACACATTGTTTAGTTGCATCAGATGTATCACGAAAAAAGAGAAAAAAGAAAGTGGATGGTGTAGCGGCTAGTATTATTCTTCAAACGTACTTAGATAAAAGGAAGGTGACCACATATGGAAGAAAAGATGACATTTAAGGTATTTGATGATAATGGAAAAGAGATAGATTGTGAAGTATTATTTACTTTTGAATCAGATGAAACACATAAAAATTATATTGTTTATACAGATAATACATTAGATGAAGAGGGAAATACCAAGGTATATGCCTCTATTTATACACCGGGAGAAGATGAAACAAAATTAGAACCAATTACAACCGATGCAGAATGGGATATTATTGAGAAAATTCTTGGCGAATTACAAGAGGAAGCAAAAAAAGCAGTGGAGGAAGACGGGCAAGAATAGGCTCGTTTTGATGTGTTATGAAACGAAGAATAAGATATGGGCGTATTGTTCTAGCTCTCCTTGTTTTTTTCTTTTTTATCCTTGTCCTTTGTGTTGTAGGAATTTATTTCTTTTATAAAACGAACATAAAAAGTGTTTCTAAGAAAAGTGAAAAAGTTACATTTACTGTTGCAAGTGGAAGTACATATAATAGTCTTGCTTCTTCATTAAAAGAGTCCAATTTGATTCAATCTGAATTTGCTTATAAAATTTACTTAAAGTTCAATAAGGTGAAACCACTGCAAGCTGGAACGTATGCTTTAGATCGCAATATGTCGGTGGAAGAAATTCTAGAGGTTTTAGGAAGTGGAAGTACAGAAAATCCAGATGCGATTCGAATTACTTTTAAGGAAGGACTTGTTGTAGCGAAAGTTGCTAAAGTCGTACAGGAAAATACAAATCATACAGAAGAAGAATTTTATAAGGTTATCACAGATACAACCTATTTAAAACAATTAATCAATAAATATTGGTTTTTGACAGATGCTATTTTAAACAAAGAAATTTATTATGCTTTGGAAGGATATTTATATCCAAATACTTATGAATTTGCGAACAAAGATGTAAAAATTGAAACGATTATTGAAAGCATGTTAAATAGTATGGAAAAAAATTTAGAACCACATAAAGAGAAAATAGAGGCTAGTTCCTATTCAATTCATGAAATTATCACTTTAGCATCTATGATACAGTCTGAAGGAAATAATGTGGATGATTTTAAGAAAATGGCAAGTGTTTTCCTTACGAGATTGGAAAAAAAGATGAAACTACAAAGCTGTGCATCAGCCTATTATGGAGCAAAAAAGATTATGGGTGTTGATGCTTTTGGAGATGCTTATTTAAAAAGTAATAGCTATAATACCTATGTAATTGCGGGCCTTCCTGTAGGACCAATCTCTTCTCCGGGAGTAGATGCAATTGGATCTGTTTTAAATCCAAGTGATAGTAAGTATCTATATTTTGCATCAGATAAAAATATGAAAGTTTACTTTTCAGAAACGTACCAAGAACATCAAAAAACAATTAATGCGTTAAAAAGTGCAGGGAACTGGTATGGATCTTAAGATAGAAGAATTAGAAATGTATGCCAAAGAGAATCATATTCCTATTATGTTAAAAGATGGCATTACATTTATGCTTACTTACATTAAAGAAAATCAGGTAAAAAATATTTTAGAAATAGGATCTGCCATTGGTTATTCAGCGATATGTATGTGTTTAGTGGACAAGGATATCCATGTAACTACTGTAGAAAGAGATGAGAAACGCTACCAGGAAGCGGTAAAAAACATAAGGAAATTTCATTTAGAAGATCGAATTTCTATATGTAATCAAGATGCTTTTACCTTAGAATTACAGGATACATTCGATTTGCTATTTATTGATGCTGCGAAGAGTCAGTATATTAAATTTTTTGAAAAATTTACTCCCTTTTTAAAAAAAGGGGGAGTGGTATTTTCTGATAATCTCAATTTTCATGGATTAACACACACAACAGAAAGAATTGAAAGTAGAAATGTTCGAGGTTTGGTTCGAAAATTGAATGATTATATTTCATTTTTAAAACAGAATACCATGTTTGATACAAAGTTCTATGATATTGGAGATGGAATTAGTGTAAGTATAAAAAGGGAATGATTCTCATTTTTAATAGGAAAAGATTTAGAAAAACTCTAAATCTTTTATATTAATTGTTTTTATGCTCCTACTTATGAGTACATTATATTAGTATAATCTTTAAAAGATAAATTTGTAGATGCTCAAATGAAAAATTAAATTGACCAAAATAAAAAAATAATGTAATATAATGACATTGAATGAGTAAATGGACCAAAATAGTATATAAAAATCATTATATACTATAAAAAAAGTGGAATGTTTAGTTTTTCATTCCACGAAAAAAAGTGTCGAACACAATACTGTGAATGACTAAATGCACCATTTAAGGTGTTACAATATGAATGATTAAGCGTGCCATTTTACCCATTCGATAATAATAAATACACTATGCCTTAGGCTTCGTTATTTATTATTATCTTTATTGAGTAAACTAGGTTTAAGTATAATATCTTTAGAGTGGATAAAATAAAAACCTAGTTTTTTTATGTTTTCTTTTCCAATTTTTTCTTCTATTAATTCAAATGGGGTTCTGCCGTCTAGTTTTTCTCTTTTGGTATTGTTAATATGATTCATCATTAATAAAATATCTTCGTCAGAGTATTTATCTAAATCAGTGCCTTGAGGAATAAATCTTCTAATATATTCATGAGTTACTTCAATACTGCCTTTTTGAT
>CATOJL010000047.1 GCA_951800155.1 uncultured Bacilli bacterium
CCCCCCCCCCCCCCCATCATTTTGTCAACTTCATTTTTACAACACAAAAAAAGTGATTTTTCCATCACTCTCACTTTTTATATTCCATTCTAATTTTAGCCCTGACACACTTTAGCAACACACTCTTCTGGACTCAATTCCACTACAGCAATTGATTCTATTTCATCTACTTTATAAGCACAATACGTTCCATCACTTACAGCTATGCAAGGAACACCACTACTTCCAATTTTAACCCAGCCACTTTTTGGTAATACTCCATTATAATCCAATTCTCCCTGACTCACTCCATCAATCATAAGAATAGAATTTTCTACATCCAGATATAATTCACTTCCTGCATAATCCAAATATGTTTTTTTAACAACAGAAAGTAAAGACTCTGCATTATCTTTTAATGTATCCTGATTCGCCCTTTCCAAAGTTTGTGTAACTTTAGGGAGAGTAATTCCCAAAATAATTCCAAGTATTATAAGAACTGCCAATAATTCCATAAGAGTAAATCCTTTTTCTTTCATATTATCCAACCTTTCCTTCCAAAACTGGGTCTAATAAAGATAAACTGACTTTATGTTTTTCTAAATCAATCGCATACACATAGCAATGAATAATATCTCCTACACTCACAATCTCTGATGGATGTTTAATATATTTTGTTGTCATTTTTGAAATATGAATCAGTCCATCATCATGTAAACCAATATCAACAAAAGCACCAAAATCAATCACATTACGCACGGTTCCTTCTAATTGCATCCCTACTTTTAAATCTGAAATATCCAAAATGTCACTTTTTAACAAAGGTTGTGGCATCTCATCTCTTGGATCTCTATTTGGTTTCTCTAAAGAAGTGATAATGTCCTTTAGTGTATAAACATCTGTATTTAATTCCTTCGCATAATCTTCAATACAAATAGATGCCAACTTATCCTTTATATTCGAAGAACCAATTTCTTCTTCTTTAATAGAAAATTTATTTAATAAAGCATAAGCTATCCCATAACTTTCAGGATGAATATCTGTAGTATCAAATATAGAATCTCCCTCTAAAACTCGTAAAAATCCAATAGATTGTTCATATACTTTCTCACTTAAAATCTTCTTTTTCTTCAGTTCCTCTCTCGAATGAATTCGCCCACATTGATTGCGGTAATCTATAATCTTTTCAATATTCTTTTTTGTAATACCAGACACATATTGGAGTAATGATGGACTGGCTGTATTAATATTAACACCTACACTATTTACTGCCTTACTTACAACAAAGTCTAAACTCTCCTTCAAGTTTTTGCTAGATACATCATGTTGGTATTGCCCTACCCCAATTCCCTCTGGAGGAATTTTAACAAGTTCTGAAAGTGGATCTTGTAAGCGCCTTCCAATACTCACGGCACTTCTTTTTTCAATCGCTAAATCTGGAAATTCTAGCGCTGCTACCTTAGAGGCGCTATAAATAGAGGCTCCTGCTTCGGAAACAATAGCATACTTACAATCTAAATTATATTCTTTAATCATCTCAGCACAGAATTTTTCACTTTCACGAGAAGCTGTTCCATTTCCGATCGCAATAACATCGACATGATACTCTTTAATTAATTTTGCGACCTCTTCTTTACATTTTTTTATGGTGACATCGTTTGCATGATTTAAAAATGGTTTAATAACGGTTGAGGTTAAATATTTTCCTACTTTATCCACAACTGCTAATTTACAGCCATTTACATAACCAGGGTCAAAAGCCAAAACTACTTTTTCTTTCATTGGAGGTTGCAAAAGTAAGTTTTCTAAATTCTTACTAAAATTCTCTATGGCACTTTCTTCTGCCTTTTCTTTTAATTCACTTCTGATTTCCCTTTCAATAGAAGGCGCAATTAAACGCTTATAACTATCCATAATTGCTTCTTTGACTAATGGGGTTACAAAACTATTTTCTTTTTTTATTACTTTCGATTCTAAAAAATGAATGATCTCACTTTCGCTACAGGAAATAGATACAGTAATTACCTTTTCATTTTCTGCACGATTCATAGCTAAAATCCGATGTGGTTTCATTTCTCTTACCTTTTCTTGGTATGCGTAATACATCTCATATACTTTTTTTATATCTGGATTTTCTTTCTTTACTTTACAGAAAATTTCTCCTGTTCTATACGTAAATGAACGAATCCATTTACGATAGTAAGCATTATCACTAATATATTCAGCAATAATATATCCTGCCCCTGTTAAAGCTTCCCCTTTTGTTTTTACCTTATCATTGATAAATTTTTCAACTAGCTTATCTAAAGAACCTTCCATAGGAAAAGATAAAATCATTTTAGCAAGTGGTTCTAGACCATTGCTTATAGCCTCTGTTGCCTTTGTCTTTTTCTTTTCTTTATAAGGACGATATAAATCTTCTACCTCTACCAATTTAGATGCTTTCATTATCTTTTCTTTTAATTCATCTGTCATTAAGCCTTTTTCCTCAATTAGACGAACAACATCTTCTTTTCTTTTTAATAAATTTTGCTGGTATTCATAGAACTCCCCTATTTTACGTATTTCTTCCTCATCTAAAGCCCCCGTTGCTTCTTTTCTATAACGAGCAATAAAAGGAATCGTATTTCCTTCTTCTAAAAGTTTTAATGTACTTATTACACTATCTTTGGCTATTTTCAATTCATTTACAATTTCTGTAATTATAACTTCATTCATGCTTATCCTCTTTTCTTTTTAAGTATATCAAAAAAAACTAGGAAAAAAAAGGGTTTAAGCAATAATTTTACATTTTAATCCTTTCTGTTTTCAAATGAAACCTTTTCTACGGCACTTGCCTTTTTTATAACTTTTATCCCATATTTTCTCTTCATAGTATCGATAGCTTCATCTAATTTTGAATGATCATCGATCTGCTCAAACGAATCAAATAATGTGCCTTGTATCGTTCTATAATCCGTTAAATGATCCAACCGTACACCGATTAAACGAACTCCCTCTTCTATTTGCATTTCTAGAAATACTTCTCTTACTGTTTCATATAATTCTTCTGTTCCATCTGTTGCATTCTTCCGTTTTTTCTGGTGACTTCTTCTTTTAAAATCTTTTGTTTTTAGTGTAACACAAACTGTATAAGCATATTTTTTCTGTTTACGAAGACGAAGAGCTACATTTTCTGTTATTTCTCGTAAATAAAGAAGTAACTCGTTTTTATCTTGTATATCTTTAGGAAGTGTAATTTCATTCCCGATTCCCTTTGGTATCCATGCCTCACTACATACAAGATCTCTATTGATTCCTCTAGCACTTTCTACCAAAGGAACTGCCATATTTTTAAAGATAGGTTTTAAACTTTCTACATCAAAATGAGCTAAATCACCAATGGTTTTAATTCCGAATTTTCTTAATTTTTCACTTGTTCTTTTTCCACAACCATACAGTTCTTCTATAGGAAGTGGATACAATTTTTCCTCCACCTCTTCTTCATATAAGGTATGAATCTTATATGGCTTTGAAAAATCAGATGCCATTTTCGCACAAAGTTTATTATTGGCAATTCCAATATTAACAGTAAAACCTAATTCATCGAAAATCTGTTTTTGAATTTTTTTCGCAAAAAGAAATGGATCACCATATAAATTTTGTACCTTTCCATAATCTAGGTAACATTCATCAATTGATGCTACCTCAATATCTGGAGAATACACTGACAATAGAGAAAACATTTTCTTAGACATCTCTTTATAAAAAGGAAAATTGGGTGGGAAAACTCGCAAAGCAGGACATTTCTGTTTTGCACTATATAATGTATCTGCCGTTTTAATTCCCAATTTTTTACAAGCGATTGATTTAGCTAAAACAATTCCCCTTCTTTTCTTTTCATCTCCTCCAATTACTGCATAACTTTTGCGAATATCGTACTTAGAACCATTATTTAATAAATCAATTGCACTCCATGATAAAAAAGCATTGTTTACATCAATATGCATTATAATACGTTTCATACCATCACCTCATTCTATTATATAGCAAACTTTTGTTTGTGTAAATGTTTTTTTATCAAACAAAAAAAGCGATCTATATAGATTCGCTCTCTTATATCTTTGTAAAATACTTTTTCTTATTGATAAGGAAGTAGACAAAACCTGCTACTATACTACAAATTAAAATCCCTATAGAAATGTATGTTCCTGTTTTAGGATTGTCTGGCTTTTCAGGTGTACATTTCTCTTTAATACAGATCTCTTCTGACTTTCCTGTATCTATACAATCTTGAATACTTATTTTGGGATCATTTGGACATACTTTTGGTGTTGTTTTATCTTTACATAATTCTTCAATACATACTTCTTCACTTTTTCCTGAATCAATACAACCTTGAATACTTATGGATGGCTTATTTGGACATACTTTTGGTGCTGGTTTATCTTTACATAATTCTTCAATACATACTTCTTCACTTTTTCCTGAATCAATACAACCTTGAATACTTATGGATGGCTTATTTGGACAAAACTTTGGCTCTGGTATATCACAATCTTCACAAGTACAAATCATTCCACCTTCTACAAAACCTTTATGGATAGTAATAACAGGGCGAATTCCAAGTTTTGTATTTTCATCTATTCCTGAAACAACTCCTTGCGTATTTACACCCCAAGCAACTATAACCTCTCTTGTAGTGATAGAATTTCCTTCCATAACCTGTACTTGATCAACAAAAGCATCATTCCCCAACCAATAGGATTTATCTAATACCATCCAAGGATATTTCGTCTTTAAATGTGTGCTAATATAATGCGGATCCGCATTCCCTGCCAAAGAAGCTAAGTCTGTTAATGTAAGCAATCGAATATCTTCTGGCGTTTTCCAATTTTTTGTAGCTACTACTAAATTAGGGCGTAAAAGAGAAGTTTCATATTTCAAATCATCCTCTGATGCCACCCCATAAGCACTTTCCCCTACAGTTCCTTGATAAACTGCCGTTACCCATTGGTATGCTGCTTTTTTATTAGGTGTGATCTCCCCATCTGGTTGTTTCGTTTCCCTTCCTGCAGCAGTATTTTCAATCACTCTAAACTTAGCAGATTTTGTTTTAGCTGCATCTAACCATACAGTGATTTCATCTCCTACTTTAAATTCTTTATAATCAACGGTTTGTGTTGCACTAACTCCTTTTGGAATAAAAAATAATGCAACCATACTTATAACTAAATATTTTAAATATTTCATACAATCCCTACTTTCATGCTTTTATGTTAACATTTTTCTACATTCTTTTCAATTATTTTTTTCTTCTTTTTCTATTATGGACAAATATTTTACAAAAAAACCTATTTTCCATCTATAATCGTTTTTTTATAAAAATAATTTTCCCTGCTTCCCTAATCACTCTTTATACTCATTTATGTATGGATGATTTCATGAAAGACTCAAGTTCGTAATACTACATGCGTATTGAAATAATTTTTTAAATAGCAAAAAAAGAATGGTATTTTTATCCATTTTCTATTTTATTTTATTCATTTTTAATTAAAATACGGGCAAAATCACCATTTTTTACCATATGTGCATTCGCATCATCTGTATCTAAATGCATTTCAAAATAAGAATTTTCACTCACTCTTAATTGCACATGAAATAAAATGCCTCCTTTTGGCCCCGGCAAAAGAACATCTACTTCTTCTAAATCACTTAATCCATATAATTCTGCCTGTTTTGGCAATAAATGAATATGTCTATCTGCAAGAATACAACCTTCTTTTAAATGAAGTGTCCCCTTAGAACCTATAATTGTAATAGGACTACTTTCTTCTAAATGACCTGATGTACGTATTGGTGGATGAAGTCCTAGAATATAGGCATCCGTTCTTGAAATTTCAACTTGTGTATATTCCCGACAAGGCCCCATGACTCTTACATTCTCGATTACGCCCTTCTCCGTTTTTAAAGTAACACAAAAAGTGGATGCAAATTGATTTGGTTGCCTTACTTCTCGTAATACTTCTAAAGGAACATCTCCAAATAATACTTTAAAATCTTTTTTTGTTAAATGTATATGGTGATTCGACACACCAAGAATAACTTCCATTTTTTCACATCCATTCTACTCTTATTATAACATCTCTTTTTCCTTGTATCCATAAATTACCATTCTTTTATCTATACTTATTTTGTTCATAACAGGCAATTACAGTCTATTTTACAATTTCAATGTTTCTTTTTCAAACGATAATTCTAGAAAATAACCGATTTCACTAAAAAAATAAATATGCATTTCTTTCTTACATATTTTGTATTTTTTTCAATATAATTTTATAGAGAGGATGATGATATTTTGAATAACAATAATTATTTTGGAAAGCCTATTTTTCCGGGAACCCCTTTATACTCTGAAAATACGCCTGTTCCTAATCAAACTACACAAATGGCTCTTCCTATAGAACAATCTTATATTGAAAATATATTAAGATTAAATAAAGGAAAAAATATTCGTGTTCATATGACTTTCCCTGATTCAACAGAATTTCGGGATCGGGAATTCTCAGGAATTATTGAACAATCTGGAAGAGATCATATCATTTTAAGAGATCCTAAAACAGGAACATGGGAACTTTTACTAATGATTTATGTTGATTTTATCACATTTGATGAAGAAATTAATTATAGTGAAGATTTTGTCCCAAATAACTAGTATTTTGTCGTTTTGTTTGTTATAATGGTATTAGGGTGGATAAGATGTTAGTATTTGTATATTTGTTAGTATCATTTATTTTAGTTTGTGTTTTCTTAATCTGTTATATTTGTATATATAATTATTATCAAACCTATATTATTCGTATTAATGAATCAGAAGCATTTATTGATACAACACTTCGTAAAAGATTTGATTTACTTAATAAATCTATCGGTATCATTGAAGCAAATAAAAAAGCGTTTGAAAAAGGAGAACCAATCCTAAAATCAATTATGAATTTAAAATCAAAAAAACTTTCTAATTTTGAGCTTGATCGTATTTTATATGATGGAATTAATGAATTTCAAAGATATAAAGATGAAATTCCTTCTCTAACAGAAAATGAAGCTTTCTTAAAAATTGATTTAGCGCTTTTTGAATCAGAGTCTGAAATCGTGTCTGCAAGAAAATATTATAATGATATTATTACGGATTATAATAAACTTGTTCGTCATTTTCCTTCTAATATAGTTGCTAAAGTATGCCATTATAAAGTAAAAACGTATTACGATGGAAAAGATATGACAGATGATGATATTCAGGATTTTAAACTATAAAAAAGAATCAAACAAATTGATTCTTTTTTATAGTTTAAAGAAACTACTTATCTTTTTCTTGTTTTATGAAGCAAATAGATAGCTATTAAAACAAGAAAAATACTACATACAACAAAAACAAAGTAGGTTGGCTTTTCTTCCTCTTCCACTTGTTGTTCCTGTTTTTCTTCCTCTTTTTTTGTTTGAATGACAAGTTCTCCATCTTTTGAATAATGATAATTCTCTCTTGCATAACGTGCCAAATAATCGGGGTTTTGAAACTTTTCAATATCTGTTTGCAAATTATCTTCTTCATCTTTTAGTCCCTCTAATTTATGTAATAACGTTTCCTCTTCCCTTTTTAAACTATAAATTTTATATACATAATAAGAAAAACTTGCCACTGTATATGTAATAACTACGAGTGTTACTGGTATCAAAATAAATAACCTGTGTTTTGTAGATTTACGTACCCTTTTTTTTTCCATATCTTCCACCATATTTATTATATATTACTTTTTTAACTTTGTAAATAAAGAGTAAGTGAGTATACAAGCAATACATGTCAAACCAATAGAGTAAGGATGAAGAATCCCATTATTTGCTCTTTCTAAAATCAAATAATAGAAAAAAGAAAAAAGAAGTGTGAAGAGAAAGGTAAATGGATAACTTACATATTTTCTTTTATTATATAAATATTTTCTCAAAAATAAATAAGTAAGTTCAAAAAAAATACCAAATAAAAAGGAATAAAATAGAGTCATTATTTGTATATCTAATTTCATTATTTAAATAACTTACTAATCAAACTTTCTTCTTTTTCCTTTTTATTAGCACTTTCCATATAAGTTAAACTATTTACTTTACCTTTAATAGAAACATTCCCTTGATAAGTATCTAATTTTATAATTTCAAGTTCTGAACCCTTTATCACAATATACCCCATAATTGTTTCCATTAAAAACTCTTCATTATCAAAACTATCAATCTTCTTTACACCACTTAAAATAATACTTTTACGTTCACTAATACTAATTGTATGGCTAGAACCAACGATCATATTCTCCTTGTCCATTTCTTATCACCTAAGAAAGTATATGTCTTAAATAAAAATATATGAATGAAAATGAAGGGTATAGTGTTAAATTCTTTTCCATGTAAGTTTATATACCTAAGGTATATGGTGAGGATTCTGTTCCATCTCCACCTGTAATTTTTAAATTAGATTTTAGTACTACGATGGGACGAAAATAGTACCTCTCCAAATTATGTACATCATCATAAATTCCAACAGAAAAAGCAGAATAATTTTGTTTTTTTCGAACTATATAACCGTAACATTCTAAAACGCTGTCTATTCTTGCACGTGAAGCTAACCAATACCCAAAACTATCTGAGTCTACTTTGTCTACTCGTTTTGCCTCTATAGTTCCTATAGCCGTTTTTACTAATTCTATATCAGTAGGTGGATCTTGATCATCAAATTCATCTAGATCCATCATATACTCCTCCTCTACTCCGTTATATCCCATAGCTCTTGAACTTATTGTATATCCATAATTTTCATATGCCTGAGCCACTGCATTCAAAACACCAACATAATTTTTACATGCTACAGAAGATGAAGTTTGGGCATATGCTGGGCCAAATATTAAAACCTTACTCGGTAAATATTCTGTCAATAATTCCACTGTACCATCATTGTTTTTTCGTACAACTCTCCATATATGCAGTTCACTTGGATTAAAAGTCTGATTCGAAGAATACCCTGTATTTGCACTAGTTACTATATAAGATGTTTTATTTGGTATATATTCTACATAATCTCCCAACTGAACCTTATCAGCTAACGAGATCTGCTTTATACCTATTATTTTCTTTCCATTTACCCAAGCAATTTTACCTTCATCTATATTTTCAGCAGTTGCATCTCCAGAAGTCTGGCTTGCAAGAGTTGGTGCTACATAAGTTCCTGTAACTTTCTTTCCTCCTACTAAAGCAGTTCTTCCTTTTAATATTTGAGATTCTGTTGCATTTCCATAGTTTGCTTTATTATATAAATCATTTAATGCTCCTTCTACTGTTGTTTGATTATTTTTACTATAACTGACTCCATTCGATGGTGGATTACTACTTGCATTTGTTCCTACTATTGCTATAATCATTCCGAGTAAAATCACTTCGATTCCTATCATCGTTTTATGTTTCTTTTTCTCTTCCATTTCTATCCACTCCTCCTACTTTATTTTCCTATATACTCATTATACCCCCCCCCCCCATCAT
>CATOJL010000048.1 GCA_951800155.1 uncultured Bacilli bacterium
TTTTATTACTTGAAAAGTTTTTCTATATTATTTCAAAAAATCTATCAAATCCATTGTATTTCCTTATTTTTTCTAACTTTCTATTATTGTGTATTTTTTACAATAATAGGGTGATTTTATAAAAAGTAATGAACCTTTCTCCTTTTGATTCATCCATTTCTACACGTTTTAAATCAATTTTCCATATTCTCATGTTTTAGTAATGTTCTTCTACCTCTAAAGTTTGTAGCAACTATATAACTCTTTTATTTGAAATGACCTATTTTCTCTCACACTACATTTCTTATAATATAGATTTACAAATTAGAAAAAAGAACTAGTCTTGTAGTTCTTTGATTATTTCATCCTTTGTCATTTTCGAATAACCTTTTATTCCTTTTTCTTTTGCCATTTCCTTTAATTCTGTTAAAGTCAAATCAGAAAGACTTGCTTCTTTTACATCACTCGCATCTACTTCATTATCTTCCTCTGGCATACAACCATGAGCAACTAAATATTCAATCTGTTCTTTTGTAATTGTTTCATGTTCTAATAATGTATTTGCGATTAATTCCAATAAATCTTTATTATCTTTAATAATTTTTTCTGCTCTTTGGTAACATTCATCAATAATTTTACGCATTTCTTGGTCAATTTCAAAAGCAACTTGGCTAGAGAAATTACGACTTTTATTATAATCTCTTCCTAAGAAAACACTTCCTGCTTGCGTTTCTAATTGAAGAGGTCCTAGAGAAGACATTCCATATTCTGTAACCATGGATCTAGCAATTTTTGTAGCTTGCTCAAAATCATTATGAGCCCCTGTTGTCATTTCTTTGAATATAAGTTCTTCTGCAACACGACCACCTAATAATCCACAAATAGTTTCCAATAATTCTGTTTTCGTTGAGAAATATGTTTCTTCTTTTGGAAGCATCATATTGTATCCACCAGCACTTCCTCTTGGAATAATAGTAATTTTTTGTACTTCATTTGCGTTTTCTAACTTAATTCCTAAAACGGCATGCCCTGCTTCATGGTAAGCAACCACTTTCTTCTCATGATCGGTATATTTTTTAGATTTTTTTGCAGGTCCCATCATAACACGATCATGGGCTTCATCAATTTCTGACATAGAAATTGCATCTTTATTGAAACGTACCGCAAGTAAAGCAGCTTCATTCAATAAATTTTCCAAATCAGCACCACTAAATCCTACCGTTCTTGAAGCAATATGTTTTAGACTAACAGATTTATCAAATATTTTATTTTTCGCATGCACATTTAAAATTTCTTCACGTGCCTTTGCATCAGGAAGTCCAACTTGTACTTGTCGATCAAAGCGTCCCGGTCTAAGTAACGCAGGATCTAAAACATCTGGACGGTTCGTTGCTGCCATAATGATAATTCCTTCATTTTCACCAAATCCATCCATTTCCGTTAGTAATTGATTTAATGTTTGTTCTCTTTCATCGTGTCCTCCACCTAAACCAGCACCTCTTTGACGACCCACAGCATCTATTTCATCAATAAAAATAAGACATGGGGCATTATGTTTTGCTTGTTTAAACATATCACGTACACGAGAAGCTCCTACACCAACAAACAATTCAACAAAATCAGAACCACTGATAAAGTAAAAAGGAACTTGTGCTTCTCCAGCAACTGCACGAGCAAGTAATGTCTTTCCGGTTCCCGGAGGACCTACTAATAAAACACCTTTTGGAATACGTGCACCCAATTTTTGGAATTTTTTTGGTTCTTTTAGAAAATCAATTAATTCTTTTACTTCTTCTTTTTCTTCTGTCAAACCAGCCACTTTATTAAAAGTAACTTTTCTAGCATCTTCATTTAATCGAGCACGACTTTTTCCAAAATCCATTGATTTATTCGCACTATTCATTTGTCTTGTTATTAAGAAAAAGGCAACACCAACAATAACGACCATAGGAAGGAAATTTAAAATAAATTGTAATAAAGTACTAGAAGAAGGATCCGCTTTCGTTACAATTTTAAATCCATGCGCTTCTTCGCCATTCAGTATTTTAGTGATGACCTCTTCTGCTAAAGGAACTCTAAAAAAGAAACTTTCTTTCTCTTTATAATCTTTAAGTGTTCCAGTCACTTCATAAACATTTCCTCCCCTACGTGGAGTAAGTGTAATTTCCTTTACATTTCCTTTTTCCATCTGACTCATAAATTCATCATATGTAATAAAGTTCACTGTCTTATTCATTACAGTTACAAAATATAAAATCCCTGCCATAATTAAACCAATTAAGACATAAGACAGAATCGTTCTTTTCGTCGCTTTTTTGTTCATTTCTTCAACTCCTATCAGTTATACCACAGTATTATATCACATTTTTTACCTTTTTCAATATCAAATTTTGACTTTTTAAGGCCGGGAAGCCATAATATTTCTCCGCGACTGTCAACAACTATGGGATAAGTATCCCTCTTTTGAACTGGCACTTTACATTCTATAAAAATATCACTTATCTTTTTAGAACCTTGCATATGCTTAATATACATTCTATCTCCCTCTTCTCTTGTTCTAACATAAAGTGGGAAAACAATGTCACTTTTGTTTAACCGACAAACAAAATTAGAATTTTCTTTTTCTTCCTTTACTTGCTCAATAACATGTCCATTGGACAACTCTACTTTCTTTTGTAATTCTATAAAATAAGATTCTTTTTGTTTTTCTCTTAGAAAAGATATTACATTCCCATTTTTAATAGCCACAATGTTATTCGGTAAATGAATTTGCTTCCCACTATTCTTTTTACTAAGTTCTAGTAAAAGAGAAACATGTCTATCTCTAATTTTTTCCATTTGATCTTGATACAATTCTTCTAAAATGGACTCTATTATTTTTTTTTGAAGATAAGAATCAATGGCACAAAGGGAAGAAACCTGTATAGAACCATTTCTATACACTTCCTCCATCTCTTTTTTTATCACTCTTGAAAGATATGCTTCATTTTCACTTATCTCTCGATTCCATTTTATGAATTTATTATGTATCCTTTTATTTTCTATTTTTAAGAGAGGGAGTATATATTTACGAATACGATTTCTTGTATGAATATCTTTAAAATTCGATAAATCAGTCACATAATCAATTTCATTTTCTCTATCGTAGTTTAATATTGTTTCCTTCGTTTCATAAATAAGTGGGCGTAATATACAATATGTATCCCTTTCTTGATAAATTTCAAATCCTTTATAACCTTTTAAAGAAGAACCTCGAATCATTTTTAATAAAACTGTTTCAATTAAATCATCTCCATGATGTGCTGTAAGTAAGAAAGAAGCCTGATACTTTTTAATCAAAGTTTCAAAAAAAGCATATCTTTGATGATGGGCATCATTCTCAAAATTTTTTCCACTATAGTGATCCAGAGTACATACTTCAAATATTACTTTATTTTTTAAGCAATATTCTCTTACAAATGCTTCTTCAAAATCACTTTCTTTCCTCACCCTATGATTCACATGCGCACATATTATTTTTATATTTGCTTCATCCCGATAGGTAAGCATCAAATGAAGGAGAGCCATGGAATCCGCACCTCCACTTACAGCAACAACGACACAAGTGCCATCATGTATATATTTTTTTAAATAAGTAGTTGCTTCTTTCATTTATCCCACCTTTTTCTTTAATGTTTTAACCCCATTTAACTCTTTTATATATTTTTGAATTAATTCAAAGCTTATACAATCTTCTATTTTACAATCCTCCGCATATTCCAAATAATCTGTATCGATTAAAACAAACTCACCTTCTTCTGGTTGTTCATAATTATCCCCTAAAAATCCTATTGATTCGTTCGCAATATACATGTTTTTAAAATAAGCATAAGGATTGGGGCAGTATTTTCCTATATTATTTGGATGGATATCATCTAAAATAATTCCATCCTCATAAAAAAGAACAAATAAATTTTGACATATCTTATAATTGCTATCTTCTAAAATAGGTACATAATGTACGATTTCTATCATTAAATGAATATCACATAAATATCTTCTAAAAATAGGTCTTAACACATTTTTATGACTTGGTATCCAAAAACAATGACGAACATCTCCTAATTTTAAGAAAAAATCCCCTATTTGATACAAATCAGAATAGCTACCATTCGTTTTATATTCTATATCATTTATTGTTAAATTTTGAACACCCAAAAGCTCATCTAAAATCATTTCTAAGGCTTCTAAGTAAGGATTATTTTCTTTCTCCTCCATATCCTTATGAGAAAAGAGAACTTTTAAAATATCCTTTTTGTATAATTCCAAATCAACATCATATTGTTTTTGATAAGCATTTAAAAAGGAAAGTAACTCTTTTCGTTCTCCACATGAAAAACTAGAAATAATTGATTGAAGAGAAAATGAAAAATTCTCTATTTCCTTAAGAAATTTTTCTAGAGCATATGGGAATTTGCGCGAAATAATACGAATAATATACCCCATATTTTCTTGTATAAAAGCAATGGATAAATTTTCAAGAAAAGGTTTTCCATGAAACAAATTCTTATTGAAATAGGTACACAAATTATAATCTGTTAGAAGATAATGGCTTGCATCTGGATGTTTTTTTAAAAAAGTTATATAGTTTTTTGACTATCTTTTTATAAGTTCTTAAATGTCGTTATAACCTTTATTTATAAGCATTTAAGACATTTTTATTTTTGGAAGATGTTCACATATATTGTTATAATTTCTTATATTTTCGCTTTCAAAAGTAGTAAATTCGTAGTAAAATTGCTTTTGTTGGTTTATTCTTTCCATCTCTGCTTTAGCCGACATATAAGTAGGGTGTGTATAATAACTTAATGTCATTGTAATATTTTTATGTCCCATGATGTATTGTAATGTATGTGGGTTTATTCCATCATTAGCCCAATTAGTACAAAATGTATGTCTTAATGTATGGGGTGTCATTTTTTTAGGTAGTTTTTCTTCATGACATTTATTATACTTTTTCACAATTCGATTAAAAATACCATCGTACTCTATATTCGTTCTTGGGTTACCATTTCTATTTATAAATAAAAAACCACTATAACCATCAATAACAATAGTCTTTGTACTTTTACGATTATCTATTATACGCTTAAAAATTTCATACGCTTTGTCACTCATAGGTACTTTTCTTGTTCCACTATCGGTTTTAGTATCGTCAATATAATAACCTCGTTCGCTATTTTTTAAAAGTTGATGGTCTATATTGATTAGTCTATTTTCAAAATCTAGGTTGGTGTCTATTAGTCCACAAAATTCCGATATACGAAGTCCCGTTTCTCTTATTAAAATAATATCGTCATAATATTTAGAACAAATTTTATCATTTTCTATAAAAGAATATAGGCTTTCTTCTTGCGTTGGTGTAAGTGGTATATTTTGTTTGGTGTCATTTTCTATTACATCATCAATTTTAAACTCAAATGGGTTTTTCCTTATGTAGTCGTCTTGTATTGCCATCTCAAACGCCGAATATAAGGAGCGCTTATCATTTTTAATTGTTTGGTAGGACATTCCTTTTTCTTTCATGCGTATAACCCATTCTTTAGCGTCCGACATCTTAACATTTTCAATAGAACAAGCACCAATTTTGTCTTCTTCTAGTAATTTCATAAGTCTATTGCGTCCTTTTATGGTGTTATCTTTAACATTTGGTCGTTGATTATTCTTTTTAGCATATAATTGACATACACTTATTTTTTTACCTATGGTGTCGATTCCATCGCTAATGTCCTTTAAAATTTCTTGTTCCTTTTCTCTTAAAGACTTGTCGTCGCGTTTCCCGTTTGGTGTTTTATCGGTTGGTACTAACTTCCAAGCGTATATAAATTGTGGTTTGCCGAAACTATCGGTATATTTGTAAACATATCTTCCATCTTTTCTTTGGCTCTCTCCGTTATGTAAAATACGATTTTTTTTATCGCGTCTTTTTTCTATCATATTTTTTGCTCCTTTCAATAATAGAAAGAGCCTTGATATGCAACATCATTATATCACATATAAGGCTCTTTTTCACTAGATTACATTTAATGTATCAATAATTTTTTCAAATTGTTTTCTTTTTATTTGAATTCGGTTGCCGTTCATTAAAACCCAATTTGCGTTTAGATTTTCTTCTGCTAGTTTACGAAGTTTGTTTTCACCAATACGGAAATACTTTGACGCTTCCTCAATAGTTAGTGTATATTTTTCACTTATGGGAACATATATTTCACTTGTTTTATAAGTGTCTTGATAGTTCGTCATATTCATTGATTACTCCATCTTACTACTTATAATGTTGTCAAATTCTTCTTTGTCCATTTGTGAAATTTCTGCTACTTTAATACGCGTCACTTTCAATTTTCCATCTTCGCAAAGATATCCATATCCTTGTGGGTTTATTTCTTTAATTTGTTTTTGTTTTTTCTCGTCTAAAAGCATTTTAATTTGGGTGTCAGATATTTGTCCCATCAATATTATTTTTTTAAATTGTTCTCTCGCACCTCTTACAAAATATTCTGCGTCGGCTCTTTGTAGACTTACTATTGTAATTATCTTTTTACTACGCCCAGCAAACAATAAATCTGCAACCATATCTTTGACTTTATCTTTATCAGTTTTATCTTTTATTGAATTTAGTAGTACTGCGTATTCTTCTATTAAAAGTATAATTGTTTCTTTATCTTCGTTGCTTTCGTCATTTTCCATTCTCTCTTTAAGAATTTTATGTACTTCTTTAATGCCATCTACTGCATTAATTCCATAATAATTTGGTCGATTTTTGAATTGCCTAAAATCCTCATTTTTAATATCGCTTATAAATGCTCTTACATTTTCGCCATTATGTATCTTATTTAAAACTATTTTCCCTAATAATTGGTATCCAAAATATGTTTTGCCACTTCCCGTTGAGCCAACTACTAAAGCCGATAGAAAATCGTCTAGTAAACCATCGTTTAAAGTTACTTGAAATAATTTCGGCGAAAGTAAATCTCTAGGCGTTGCACTAACATTTATATATTTTGTTGGTATTCTAGGGGTCATAGAATATATATCAATAAAATATGCCGTTTCCAAATCGTCTTGTCTTGCTCTTAATTTTTCAATAGAAATGTTTTTAGGGTCTATAACATATGTAAATTCGTTTTCGTCGTCGCCATCTAAAATATCTATTAAGTCTACGAATTCGCCACTTTCATTTTTTAAGCCAACATCTTGAACATTTTTTTGTTCTTCTTCTTTGGCTTTATTGTATCTCTTTAAAGTTATTATAAGTGCTATTAAGATTAGTGTTAAAACTAATGCAACTGCTATACTCCAAAAAACATATAATATTTTTGCTTCCAATTCAGTAGTCGCTTTTGATACTATATAAACTATTGCATAGTCTTGTGCTAGGTGCCACAATAATTGTGCTATTACTATGTATAATTCTACAATTATAACCTTTATAAAATTAATTTTCTTCAATATTTGTTTTATCTTCTTCTTCATTTTCTAATTCCTCCAATTTTTTAGTCATTTTATGTACTATAATTGAGCCATCACTTTTGTACTCAATTATGTTATGAATTCTACGCAAAAACGCGTTCCAAACCTCTCTATATTTAAAACTATATTGTAGTTCATAATATTGCTCCTCTAGTGGAACATTTGAGGTTATATAGACATAAGTATAACAAGCCACTTTATCATTGTATCTAGCTGGTAGCATAAGGGGGTATATGTCTAAATAATTAAGCATATCGCCAATAGGTATTTGGCTATGGAATTCTTCAAAAACAAGCGTATTCATTGTGCTTCTATATGAGTCAAAGAGTGTACCTCTACTGCCCATATAATTTGTGATACGACATACATTTTTAGCACCATGTCTTTTGTATATATCACGCGTTTTTCCGCACCCCGTATGCCCATAGACATAGCAACAAACTATATCTCGGTTTTCTTTCATGTACTTGTCGGCTAGATATGTTTCCCTTATTAGGTCTATATCTCTTATTTTTAAAGCCCATTGTGGACTATTTTCTATTATCTCGATGTTTGACTTCCCATCTTTTATATCTTCTAATAATTGCCCTATAACGGGGTCTTTTTCTTGTAATTCCGATGGTATCGTGCCATATTCTACAAAACTGCCCTCAATAGATGTTTCGGCTTTATCGGTATTTTCAAACTTGCCCGTTTTTCTCACATAATCAATGTTATCTTGTATAGTTCCATAGGCTTTTTCTATATGGGCTATTTTGTTAAAACGATTTTGTATTGTTGTGAATCGAATAGGCGACTTTGAATAAATAAATATATGTATATGAAGTGTTTGAGTTTCGTTTCCAATTTCCTTACACATACAATAGTAGTCAAGAGCGAATTTTTGCAAAGTTTCCTTTATTACTTCATCCGTAAAGCCGTGTTCTAGTGGGTTATTTATCGTTAAAGCCCATTTACGACTTTGGCTATTATCTGCCATGTTATCACTCCTATTTTTTATAGTTTAGATTATTATTAAATTTTCAAAGAACTAATGCGCTAATACATATACTAGTTAATACACGCCCATGAGTGGGGCGAGTGGCGTAGCCACTTAAGCCCCCACCATATAAGGGCTAGTATTACCCCTTATATGTAGCATGTAGCATGTAGCAATAATTTTTATAAATTTACCTTAATGTTAATCTTGCTACTATTTAAAACAATAGCAAGATATAACACATCGGTAGTTAATAAGTTAATTAGTAACTTATTTTTTGCTTGTTTCGGTAGAGTCAACGAATTCTACAAAACTAACATTTTTGTATCTGTCGTAAAGGAATTCTTCTACATATTTGCCTACAAGACTTTTAATTTCTGATGTAGTCAATTCTTTACCAAAAGTTTTTGTTAAGACATCATATCTTACCTTAACTACTGAAACCCTAAGTCCTTCGCTTTTATCTTTGTTGTTAAACTCTTCCGCACAATGAAAATTAACATTATGAAATGGCTTATTTTCAAACTCGCCAATTCTTTCATCAATACCTATAATTTTCATAGTCTTAATTTTTCTCCTTTCGTAAAATTTGGTGTAATTTTATTTGGCGCCTTTCAAATTACAAGTCCATTTTAGCAAGATATTAGAGTTCCGTAGCCCACCGACGATGGAAATTAAAGCCTTATAAATAAAGGGTTTAAATGGTTTATGATTTAAAAAATGCCTATTTTAAAGCGAAAAAATTCCACCAATGATGGAAAAAATCGTTTAAAGACATAAAAAAAGAACATATCTTTTTAAAAATATGCTCTAATTTTTAGTTATTATCTAGTTTCTCGACCATCATTTAACCAATATTTTTCATGAATTCCTACTTCTTTTAAGAATTCGTTACACTCTGCCATTGTTTTACCACTAAACTTTTCTATAAGTTGTGAGTAGGCGTGATGTACTTTGTTACCTGGCTCAAAACCTAGTCCCCATGCTCGTAG
>CATOJL010000049.1 GCA_951800155.1 uncultured Bacilli bacterium
GTAGAACAAGCATTAGATGATCTATATAGTAAGTTTAAATAGAAAGAAAAGGTGAGAAAATGATAAAGAAGTATAAACATAATATAGTAATAGGATGTGAAGTCCTATTACTATGTATGATGATAGGAGTATTAGGAACAAAAGCAGCGAGTAGTAATCCGCCATCGAATGGAGTAAGTTATAATAAAAATAGCCAAACAACCGTAGAAGGAGCATTAGATAACTTATATAGTAAAGTAAACTATGGGGATGCGAAAGCAAATGAGATATTAAAAGGGAAAAAAGCCTTAGTAGGAGGGAAAGAAGTAGTAGGAACTTATGTAGCGCCAACTCTTGCAAGCCAGACTCCTGGAGATGCAACTCCTGAAAATATAGATAAAGGAAAGATAGCATGGGTGAATGGAGAAAAAGTAATTGGAACAAGGCAATTAGAATTAGTAGATAAATTGGTAATAGGAGATTATATAAGTTATACCCCAAGTATTACATCATATACTATAGCAAAATCAGATACAGGGTATACTTCAGACCAAACTATTAATCCAAGTGCATTGACCATGTGGAGAGTAACACGTAAGAATAAGGATGGTACAGTGGAGTTGGTTTCAGCGTATTCATCAAACAAGGCAGTGAGCATGTGGAATTCTGGTAAGTATATAAAAATCCTTAACCAAATAGCAAAGGCTTATGAAACAGAAGGAATAACAGTAGGATCAAGACATATAGGTTATAATCCATCACTCTCAGAAGACTCAGGCAACTTTATGGGTGATACCTACTATCTAAAAGATTTGGAGGTATTGGAAATAATAGAAACAATAGATGAATTAACTACAGGAAGTAGGAGTTCTTTGATGGGGAACGGTTATTGGATATCTGCTTTTGATGATAACCAATATTGGAGTAGTGCAGCTTATGTTTGTCAAAGAGGCAAAGTGTGCTATTCTTACCTTAGCCATTATAGTCCTAATGGTAGTATAAATAATAATGATAATCATTTTGTGCGCCCTATCATAGTACTTAAATCTACAATAAAACTAACAGGAGGAAATGGAACAGCGAGTTCTCCATACACTTTAGGTGTATAAAATAAAGAAACTTAAGAGAATAGTTTGCTCTTAAGCTTTTTTATATAATAAACAAATAAAATAAGAATAGGAATACCTAGTAAAAAGATATAAATGAAAATAGGAAATTGTTTTATAGTAAAATTAACAAACATTGTATTATTTCTCCATAGAATTCGACTTAAAAATAATACGACAATGGAGTAAATATAAGGCAGATATACTTTTATTTTTTCTACTTTTTTACCGAATAAGAATGTTGTTGTTTTTAAACAATAGAATAAGCAGAATGAGATCATCATAAATAAACATAGAAGCCATTGAATGGATAAAATGCTTTCCGTTCTTTGAATAAATCCACCTACTTGAATTCTTCTTAACATTTGGTAATCTGGATATTGATAGAGAAGCGCTAAATCAATACCTAAAACACCTACTACATTTGTAATTGCTAACAATGTAATACAAGCAACTCCCAAAAAAGTAAATATTACTTTTTTTTCTATCTTTTTCTCTCCAACATCTTCTCTAGGAATAATTAATAGAATAAAGATTGGCATAGCTGTGTAAGAAATAAATCCAAGAGCGCCAATCAATGGATTTTTTAATCCATCTTCTAAAAAAGGTAAAAGATTGGTAGAATCAAATGCAGGAATTAGTCCAATAATACTAAATATATATAACACAATCGATATCATAAATAGAATAATACTGACTCTAGACATTGTTCTAAGTCCCTTTGTAAGTAAATAGATGATAGGAACTAAAATCATTGCTCCAATAATGTAAGAGGGAGTTTTATATAAATACTCAGAAGAGATAAAATTAATTATGTCGTAGAATAAAACAACAGAATAAGCAAAGACAAAGAGAAGTAATGAAAAACTAATGATTTTCCCAAAAAAGCTTCCCATGACTTTATTAATAATTTCATGGATATGTTTTTTTGTATCAATTGTTGAAAGTTTTAAATAGATACATACAGGAATAATTCCCATAAACATACCTAAAAGGGCAGATAGCCAAGAATCAACTTTTCCATAAAATAGAACACAGTTTATTCCGATACCTATAAAAGAAGCACGAATAAAGAAATAAATAAGGGTAGCAATTTCTAAATACTGTAATTTATCTTTCATATCAATTCTCCTTAATTCCAGATTCTGTAGATCCTTTAAATTCTAGTCGGATATCTACATCATAAGATATTTCTAAGTCTTTAAAGCCTTCTTCATTCCAATTCTCTTCTAGTTCTTTAAATTGTTTAGGATGGAATTTGTAGATTAAATTTCCAAATCCAAAAGAATCTGTTTCAAATTTTTTAGTGACTGCTACTGCTTTTTTCATTAAACGTTTTAC
Source organism: uncultured Bacilli bacterium (assembly GCA_951800155.1). Taxonomy (GTDB): domain Bacteria; phylum Bacillota_I; class Bacilli_A; order RF39; family UBA660; genus CATOJL01. The sequence continues at coordinate 2,427 of CATOJL010000049.1, forward strand.
TTCCTCATTTGCTTTTTCTTCTAGGGAAAGAATACTCTCTTCTTTTTCTAAATCGAGTTTACAAGTACTTTCTTGTAGAGAACCTTTTCCTTTTACTTTGACTAAAATATGTGGAGCAGTATAGTACTGTTGAGCTCGTAACCTTATCTATGGTTAAATCATTATTTCGATTTCTAGTGGGAATTTACAGTCAATAATTCAAGGTATTTTTATTTAGTTATTATAAACTTGAAATTTTGCATTTTTCACAAATTTTTTTTATGTTCTAATTTTTAAGCTTTTCTTTTCAATCTTGATACCTCTTATTTTGTCAATCATAGAGTATCATTTTTGAATGATTTTCTATGTCTTTTTTAGTTGGCACAACATGTGAGTATATGAAAAATTGTTAAAATCTTACATTTGTGAGGCTAAGAAACTTAAAACTATGGTATAATAAAAATATTAGAATAACTGGGGAGAGATATATGGGTGAATTAGCGAAAAAAAAGAAAGAAATATTTTTAAGAAATTTAGAATTTATTTTAAAAGATGATGCCATTTTTAGAAAATTTATTATGAATTTTGATAAAGAAAAAGATTTATTTAAAGAAATTCCTAAGATAGATTATATCGAACGTTTAAATATTTTAATGGATTATTATATAGAACATGATGATACACTTTCTAAAAAATATTTTGAAAAGATGAATTATATGAATTCTTATTATAAAAGAGATTTAAAAGAACTTTTTCGGGAATGTTCTTATGAAAATTATTTGAAACAAGAAAAACCAGAAATATCTTTTAAAGTCATTCATTCTATTTTATCAGATGAAGAGGTATATCATAAATTTTTAGATTTTAATGAACATAAGGACTATTTTGGAAATATTTCATTGGATAAGTATATACAAGCTATTTTAGAAATACAAACATTTTATGAAGAAAATCAAATTCTTTTGCAAAAACATAAAAAAGATAGAATTCAAACCATAAAGAGTCAATTTATTTTTGAAACACCACATAATGAAATATTGACAGGGGAAAGATATGATGTGAAAGTTGATCCTATTTTGGAAAAAGAAGTATTAAAAAAGGTGAATTTTCAAGAGGATGCCTTTGTTATAGCTAGAGGCATTTATATGGAACTATGTAAATTAGTCACTATGGAGGACACCTTTTTAGTACAACCAAAAGAATCAAATCGAATGATTCATCGGGAGAAATGTTTTGCAGACATTTATGCAACTCTCCTTCGAAAAGTGGGAATTGATGCAGTGGTTTCCTCTGGAAAAGAAAAAGCAGCTTTATTTCTATATAAAGGACTTGTTGTAAAGGCAGATGCTACTGAAAAAGGAACACAAATTGGAGAAAATGATCATGTAAGTGATGTTACTCGAGTAAAGATAGGCCTGAAAACAGTAGGATTTAAGGCTTTGAATCCAGAAAATGATATTCATGCAGCTATTTTAAACGCAGATAAAAAACAAGTAGAATACCAAAAAAAGGTAGAAGAAAATCGAAAAGAATTAGAACAAAAGTATCGTTCTTTGAAGAAAATGGATGTGCATGGAAAACAAAATTTAGTGGAGGTAATGGAGGAACTTGCAAGCCTTGATGCAAGTTATAAACTTTCTTCACATGATTATACCGACTATATTAAAACAATGGTAGATGCGAGTGTTTCTGATGCACAGAAAGAGGAAATTTCTTGTGTGACTTGTTATAAAAAACAAGATGGGAAACATCATTCTGTCATAGTCGTTGATTTAACGAAGTGTCATGAATATAAAGATACGTATTACTTGTTTGAAGAACAAAAAAAAGGGATTTCTTTAAGTAACTTAGATTTAAGAAATATGAAGAAAATGGGAGTTCTTTCTATACCAAACGAAAAATTTGAAAAAAATTTGGAGGATAAAAAAGGATGGAATTATTAGAAAATTTAAGAAAGACTGTGAAACGAAAAATTAGTCTATGTAATATAGAAGATTTAAAGAAATACAAAATGATAGAGGAATTATTAAAGGAAGATGACTGTTTCTTTCGTATGAAAAAGGATACAGCTTATGCTATATTAGAAGATTTAGATTTTCTAAAAAAAGAACTTCCTTACCTTTATAGACAATTAACTGATTCTAGTGTATATTTAAAAACAAAGTGTTCTTTTGAAATAGAAGGTTGATTTGGAGGAATTTTATGCATATCTCAGATTTAGTATGGATTTTGCCGGGAGAGGGGCATGCTTGTGATGGAGAATTTATTACCAGAACAAAACATGGAAATGTGAAACAGCACATAGATGTATTGGAAGAATTTTTTAAGGAATTCCACTTAGAAATGCCAAGTAAGTTCACAATAGATGGTTTTGCTTCTGAACTTTCTAAGAAAAATATGCTTTTATTAGTGAATGCAGGAAGAATAGATGGAAAATATGCTGGTGTTATTTATCTTCCAGAAAATTTAAGTAAGAAGCAGATTACAACTATGTTGGATATGCGTTCTACTTTTGAAGAAGAATTTCATCATCATCTAGCATTTTTTGGTATATTCAGATTTAAATGAAGTTTATCAAAGAGAAGAAATTTTTATTCAAGATGGAATAGAACTTCTTTACCAAGAACTAGAAAGAAGAAAAGAGTTACTTCCTAAAGGAAAATCAGCCTAGAAATGGGTAATAAAGTATGCTATAATAAAAAAAGAAGGTGTATGTATGAAAATAAATACTGTAGATTTAAAAATAAGCGCGGTAAGGCGTAGCCAATATCCAACGGATGGAAAACCTGAATTTTTATTGGTAGGACGAAGCAATGTGGGGAAAAGTAGTTTTATCAATACATTAATCAATCGGAAAAACTATGCTAGAACAAGTGCAAGTCCAGGAAAAACACAGACAATTAATTTTTACCTTGTGAATGACAGTTTTTATTTAGTGGATGCACCTGGATATGGGTATGCAAACTTAGGGAAAGAAAAGCGAAAAAAATTTGGTCTTATGATGGAAGATTATTTAATTAGTCGTGATAACTTAAAACAAGTTTTTATGCTTATTGACTTTAGGCATAAACCTTCTGAAGATGATGTTATGATGTATAATTTTTTAAAATATTATAAACTACCAGTTACAATTGTTGCCACAAAATCCGATAAAGTAGGTATTACGAAACATCAAATGCAAAGGAATGTGATTTTAACGGATTTAGAGCTTGGAGTAGGAGATGACTTTGTCGTATTCTCCAACGTAACAAAAACAGGAAAATCAGAAATTCATGAAAAGATTGAAAGAATTATTTAGGCTCGAAATAATTCTTTTTTCATACACTAGTATTAGGTGATTTCATGAAAGTAATTATAGATAACGAAAAAAATATTCTCCTTTATTTACCAGCATTTCAAATGGATTTTCATGCGATGGATCAGGTAGAAAAAGAATTAAGAAATATTTTTTTACGCCTAAAATACTATTACTTTATAGATATACAAGGTTTTTATGAGGTGAAAGTTTATAAAGACAAACATTATGGACTTATTTTGGAATTAAAAAAGGATTTACTAGAATATTTTGATTATTATGAGGATGAAATAGAGATGCGTATTGAATTAATCGAGGTAGACTTTGTTTATGAAGTGAAAGATATACTGGAACTTCCTAAGGAGATCCGAGAAAAAAGTGAACTTTATCTCGTTAAAAATAAATATTATGTGCAAGTAAAAGAAGAAATAGAGATGGAGAAACTTCTGGAAAATGTTTTAGGTTTTCATTATAAAAATAATCCTTTTCTTCTTAAGGAAAAAAATAGGATTTATTATTGACACACAAACAAATGTTTTCTATAATGAATAAAAGAGGTGTTTTATAGTGAACTTAAAAGAGGTGAAAGGAATAGGGGATAAGTCTTTACATTTGCTTAAAAAATTGGGAATTGAAAGTGAGGAAAGCCTAATAGAATATTATCCTTATCGTTACCATTTCATTAAAAGAAGTGATTTAGAAAATTTAGTAGATGATAAAATCATTGTGGATGGTGTGGTTGAAACAATTCCAAAAATATTTTATATTCACAAGACTTTAAATAAATTATCTTTTTCTTTAAATACAGGAACACGCATTCTAACAGTGACCCTTTTTAATCGTGCCTATTTAAAACAAAATTTAAACATTGGTTCTAAGGTAACTATATTTGGAAAAATAGATAAAAATTTACGAAATGTTGTTGCTTCAGAAGTACGTTTCTCTTCCCTACTTAAGGAAACGATAGAACCTATCTACCATACGACAAATGGAATAACAGTTACGAAATTAGCACAGTGGATTGATCAAGCATTAAAAAATGATTTCTATGTTATGGACTATATTCCTAAAGAATATGTAGAAAAGTATCATTTCATGAATAAAAAGGAAAGTATTTTCGAAATGCATCATCCAACAAGTGCGCAACAATTAAAAAAGGCTTTAATGCGTGCTAAGTATGAGGAATTATTTTTATTTATGATGAAGATGTGTGAATTAAAAGAGAATAAAAGCAATAAAAAAGGATTACAAAGAACGATTCCTTTTAAAGAAGTAGAAAAAGTAATAGAAACACTTCCATTTTTGCTAACGAGTGATCAAAGAAAAAGTGTAGAAGAAATTTATACAGATTTGACGAGTCAAAAACGAATGAATCGGTTACTACAGGGCGATGTAGGGAGTGGAAAGACGATAGTAGCTATTTTAAGTATGTATATGAATTATCTAAGTGGTTATCAAAGTACCTTAATGGCACCAACAGAGATTCTAGCGCAACAACACTATGAAAATGCAAATAAAATTTTATTTTCTTTTGGAGTTCGTACTGCCTTATTAACAGGAAAATTAAAAACAAAAGAAAGAAGGGAAATTCTAGCGAAAATTGCGAACAAAGAAGTGGATTTGATTATTGGGACACATGCTTTATTTACAGAAGATGTCATTTATAATAATTTAGGGCTTGTTATTACCGATGAGCAACACCGATTTGGTGTTAATCAAAGAGGAAACCTAAAAAATAAGGGGATTACACCAGATGTTTTATATATGAGTGCAACACCAATTCCTAGAACTTATGCTTTAACGCTTTATGGAGATATGGATATTTCAAGTATTAAGGCTTCTCCGAATGGGAGAAAAGAAATTATAACTCTTTTAAGAAAAGAGGAAGATGTAAAAGAAGTACTAACTCGAATGTTAGAGGAGTTAAAAAAGAAACATCAAATTTATGTGATTGCTCCTTTAATTGAAGAAAGCGATAAAATGGACTTAGAAAATGTAGAAGAACTTGAACAAAAGATGAATCGTGCTTTTGGAAAATATTATAAAGTGGGAGTACTTCATGGAAAGATGAAGGGAATTGAAAAAGAAAAGGTGATGTTTGATTTTCAGGAAGGAAACATTGATATATTAATTAGTACAACCGTAATTGAAGTTGGAATCAATGTTGTAAATGCCACCATGATGGTGATTTTTGATAGTTATCGTTTTGGTTTATCTGCCCTGCATCAATTAAGAGGACGGGTTGGAAGAAGTGAACTACAATCTTATTGTATTTTAATTAGTAACTATGAAACAGAGCGTTTAGACGTTCTTACAAAGACAACGGATGGTTTCAAGATTAGTGAGGAAGATTTTCGCCTTCGTGGTAGCGGTGACTTATTTGGAATCAAACAAAGCGGGATGCATGCTTTTAAACTAGCCGATGTGAAAGCGGATTTTGATATTTTAAAACATGCAAAGATGGATGCAGAAGCGTATTATAAAAGCGATGCATTTCAGGAAAATTTCATTTTAAAAGAAATTTTAAAAAAGAATGAAGATTTAGATTAAAAACAGATTTCTATGTAGAGTTTCTGTTTTCTTTTTTTGCTTCTATTCTAAATAAAGTTTTTGATTTAACCTTTCATTTTATACATAGAGAAGAGTTTTGCTTAAAGGAAAAAAGTGTTATACTAAGTGTAGTTGTATAGAAAGGGAAGGGTACGATGAAAAAAGCGAAAGTATATTTTACAAAAGAGATAACGCCAGAATCTTTAATTAAGATTTATGAAAGTTTAGGTGTTAATTTAAAGGGAGAGGTTGCTGTTAAAATTTCAACAGGAGAACCAGGTGGACATAATTTCCTAAATCCAAATTTGATTAAGAATTTAATTCAAAAAGTAGGCGGAACGATTGTAGAGTGTTCGACTGCTTACGGGGGAAATAGACAAGATCCTAAAAAGCATTGGAAGGCGATAGAGGATCATGGATTTAAGGCAATCGCACCATGTGATATTATGGATGAATTTGGAGAAATTGAAATTCCTATTCAAAATGGTTTTCATTTGGATAAAGATATTGTTGGAAAGAATATGGATCATTATGATTCTTTTCTCATTTTATCACATTTTAAAGGACATGCTATGGGTGGTTTTGGAGGAGCTTTGAAAAATATGTCCATTGGTCTTGCTTCAACGAGTGGAAAAGCTTATATTCATACAGCAGGAAAAACAAAAGATGTTTCTGCATTATGGTCTAATTTACCAGAACAGGATGCATTTTTAGAATCGATGGCAGATGCATGTTTAGGAGTGGTAAATTATAAAGGAAAAGAAAGTATTGTTTATATAAACGTGGCAAATAATTTATCTATTGATTGTGACTGTGATGCCAATCCACATGATCCAGAAATGAAAGATATTGGTATATTTGCTTCTTTAGATCCAGTAGCTATCGATCAAGCTTGTTATGATGCAGTTATAAATGCAGATGATCCTAAAAAAGAATCTCTGATACAAAGGATGGAAGAAAAGCATGGAATTCATACAGTGGAAGCTGCCTGTGAACTTGGATTAGGGAATCGGGATTATGAAATCGTTACAATTGATTAGAATATTTTTAATATTCTTTTTTTATATACTAGGAAAGTTCTTTTTGAAAATTAAAATATAAAAGTAGCGAAGAAACGTTTGCTATAAAAAAAGATAGAACAAAAAAATGCGGCAATTAAATCCGTAAAAAATTTTTAAGTTAT
>CATOJL010000050.1 GCA_951800155.1 uncultured Bacilli bacterium
CCATTACTATGTCCATTTATAAGGATTTGATACCTTTTTCCAGTGTCCTTTTTTTAGGATACCTTCTTCTTTAAATGTCCATACTTATGGGTATATTATACTTTTAATCCTTGCTCTTTTCCTTTTTTTATGCCTTGCTGTATCCCTTGCTGTATCCCTTGCCTCATTCCTTGCCTCATTCCTTGTTTCATTCCACTTTTCATTCCTTTTTCTCTTGCAAGTGTCTTTTCAGACTCTATTATTTTCTTCATATCCTCCTCTGGACTAATAAACTCACTAAACTTAAAATCTTTAAATACCTCATTTATTTTTATTAATTCATCCATATATTTTCTCACTATCCTATCTTTACTTATTTTTTCTAATTCCTCTGGTCTTAAAAGTAACATGATGATGTATTTATTTTCTTCTATCTCACTTGCACTATTAGTATACCATATTTTTCGGTAGTAGTTCATATTTATATCATATATTTCTAAATTTTTTATTCGTATATCTTCTGTATCATTTGGATTACATAAATAATAGTAGGAATCCATTTTCTTTTGAGATAAACCATCACTAAAATTGATTTGAATTACATTTATCTTATCAGTATAATCTTTTCCTGCTTTGACCAAATCATTATAAATATTAAATATATAAGCCGTATTCCTTATTTTGGTATATACATCTTCTTTGCTATTTATTTCTATATTAATAATACCTATATCTGTCCATATATTTGCATCCACTCTTTTTGCTCGAACATGCACATTTCCAGTCAATAATTCCGTATTTTGTACTCCGATTATATTCACTGTTTTCTTTAAAACACTTTCTAAAAGAACTTTTAATAAATATGTATTCTTTTGATTTAAAAATATCTCTTTAAACGCTCGATCAGACATGCCTGTTTTAAATTTTTCATTGTTCTTTTTCATGATGCATCCCCCATGAAACACTATAACAAGAATGGAACATTGTGTAAAATGAGGTATTTTCATTTTCTGTACTTTAGTTTTCACAGATATTTTTATTTGGTAATTACATTTAGCTTATTTCCAATTAAGACTAAAGAAAAGAAGAAAATCATAGTCTTTTAACTTCTTCCATAAAGGAAGAATGTATATCCATCAAGAACTAGTAGCTTTTCTTTATTTTCTTCATATAAAAACAATAATTTTTTCTCCATTTTGCTTTCAAATAAAAATTTTTATCCTCTAAAAAAGATGAATCATTTCATCATCTTTCTAAGAACTACTACTCACATTTTTCTAGATCTAATTCTATTTTCTTTATTAAAGAGTCTTTTTCTTCCATGTGTAGAATAAGTTCCTCTATAAATAAAGTCGCCTTAATATCCTCCATAGAATCTTCAATAGCACATTTTAACTCTTCTCCTACATTTAATTCTAATAGTTTTATTGGTGTTTTTAAAGAAACATTATTATTTGTTTTTTCCCCTCTCGCCCCACTAATAATATCAATTAGAATATCTCCATTTTTGATTTCATCTTTAAAATCAAAATTTAATGGTTCTATTTGTGTTAAATGAATTGATTTTTCATTATGATAGAGTTCCCCATAAATTTCTTCTGTAATAAATGGGAAATAAATGCTAAAGTCTTGTAACAATTTATATAGTAACGTATAAACCGTTTTTTGTCCTGAATATCTTGCTGATTCTTTAAACTCTTCAGGTCTATATAATCTATGTTTTACAATTTCAATGTAGTTGTCACAAAAATTCCAAAAGAACTTTTCAAGCGTGTTTAGAGCAAGTCCAACCTCATATTCATCAAGGTATTTTATAAATCCTGATTCCATTTGTTGGTACTTTCCTAAAATCCATTTATCCATATATTCATAATTTTCAAATTCTTTTTCTTCATAATCTGTCAAATGCATTTCAATGAATTTAGCAACATTCCATAACTTGTTAACTAATTTTTTTCCTCTTTGTAAGGTTTCTTCACTATAATTGATATCTGTTCCAAGTCTTCCAGAACCTGCCCAATAACGTACAACATCAGCCGAATACTGTTCTATTAAGGTAAGTGGCTCTATTTTACTATTGCCTTTACTCTTACTTATTTTATTTCCATCACTTGCCTTTGCAAATCCAGAAATCATAACATCATTCCAAGGACGCATACCAAAGTGATAAAAACTTTTTACAATTGTATAGAAATCCCATGTACGAATTATTTCTGATGCATTTGTTCTTAAGCTCATCGGCTTCAAGAAAGATTCAAAATTTTCTTTTTCTCCATAACGCATATTGATTAAAGGTGTTACAGAAGAAGTTGCCCAAGTATCCATAACATCTGTTTCAGGAACAAATGCAGTGCATCCACAAGGACAAGCCTCTATAGAAGGGGTAGCAACTAATGGATTCACTGGTAAATCTGCTTTATTCGCTAATATAGCTTTTCCACAATCTTTGCAATACCAAACAGGAAAAGGTACTCCGAAATATCTTTGTCTTGATATACACCAATCCCACATAATATTTTCTACCCATTCATCATATCTATTTTTCATATGTTCTGGATGCCATTTGATTTCTTTACCAATTCTTAGGAAATCTTCTTTATGACTTGTTGTATCAATAAACCATTGCCTCATCACAGAATATTCTACTTCGCGCCCACATCTTTCATGTGTTTGTACCTCATGTTCTAATTCTTCAATTTTTACAACAAATCCTTCTTTTTGCAAATCTTCTATTATTTGTTTTCTTGCTTCTTTTATTTTAAGTCCACCATAGTTAGGAACTGTATCTATAATTTTTCCATCTTTTGTAAAAATATATTTTAAAGGCAAATTATACTTTTTCCACCACTCTATATCGGTTTGATCTCCAAAAGTACAGCACATAACTACCCCTGTTCCTTTATCGATTGCCACTTTTTCATCAGCTAGAATTGGTACCTCTACATCTATAACTGGAATATGCGCTGTTTTCCCGATTAAAGACTTATGTACCTCATCATTCGGATTTACAAATACACACACAATTGCTGGTAATAATTCTGGTCTAGTCGTTGCTATCGTAAACTCTTCTTTTGTTTCTACCGTTTTAAACTGAATATAATTAAAAGTTGTCTTACTTGTTTTTGTTTCAAGCTCTGCTTGCGCTATAGAAGTAAGGCATTCATTACACCAAAGTGCTGGACTTTCTTTATGATAGCAATGTCCCTTGTTCACCAAATCCAAAAAAGAAGTTTGACTGATTTTAATCGTAGAAGGACTAACGGTTTTATAATGAATATCCCAGTCTGTGCTAACTCCCATTTTACTAAATAAATCTTGAAACTCAGCTTCGTATTTATCCGTTGTTTCATAACATAATTTTGAAAACGATTCTCTACCTATTTCATGTGCTTTTTTTCCTTGCTCTTTTTCTACTAATCTTTCACTTGGCAATCCATTATCATCAAAGCCAAATGGATAAAAGATATTATAACCTCGAAGCCTCTTATACCTAGCAATCATTTCTGTTTGTGAATAGGAAAAAATATGACCTATATGAATTTTTCCGTTTACTGTTGGAGGTGGCGTATCAATTGAAAATACCTCTCTATTATCTGGTTTAAATGCATAAATCTTATTTTCTTTCCAATAATTTAACCACTTACTCTCTTTTTCTAATGCATTATATTTTTTATCTAACATACAATTCCTCTACTTTCTAATCTTTCTATTAAATAACTTTTTCAATCTATCACTTCTATTTCATCGAATGGTATATAGATTGATTCAATAAATTTTTCTATTTTATAGTTTTTTATCTTGTCCTACTTTTTTTATTCATCTTTATCTTTTTTAACACAACTGGTAACTCGTCTTGATAAGAAATATTTAAATCCTTATCCCTTACAATTTGTAGTAATTCTCCTATCTTAAAAAAATCAGGTAAAATATCATTTCTATTACAATACTTCATAATCCCTCGAATTTGTTCCCCAGATAAATCCTCCTGCTTCATATAATACGCATTTTCTATTATTTTATCATAAGAAAATAAATGATTATTCTCTGCATAAAAACAAACTTGCTTTTTCTTGACTTCTTCTACGAAATGCCAATCCTCATCAAATCCTTTCGCACCTAATATGTAACGCCTTAATGCAACATCTTTGTTCGTAATAACAGGTGATAGACTAGGAAAATCTATATACTTTTTTCTTATAAAAACTAAAATCTTCTTTTCTCCATTCATTAAAATTAATTTTCTGTTTATCATAATTCCTTTCTCCTCTACATAAAAAATCACATCCTAGATAAGGACGTGATCGAACGTGGTACCACCTTAATTTGTAATAAAAATTACCTCTTTGATTTAACGCATCTCTACGATATAACTTACTCTTTATTCAGAAATATAACTCCCAAGCTACCTTCTATATAATTCATGGTTTATTTTCACCCACTATAAACTCTCTTCACATGCCTTATATATACTCCTCTTGTTCAACGTTTTTCTTATTATAACAAAAATCTCCTCGCTTTGTCCAGTTATTTTTATTCAATTTTTTTCTTCTTATATGTTGAAACAGAATGCTTGAGTTCTATATCTACAACAGACATTTCTATTTTTACTATGGATTCTTTCTTATCTTCTGAATCGTTCTTCTAGCTGAAGAAAAAAATATACTAAATAGAAGGCATAATTTCTTTCTTTAAAGACGGAATCGTTATTTTTTCCTTTTCTTCTAAAATAGCATCAATAATAACGTCTTCCACTCGATCTTTTAGAATCTTATCTATTTTTCTAGCACCATATTCTTTAAATAAAGAAAGTTCCACAATTTCTTTTTCAATTTTTTTAGAAATAACAACATCAATCTTATTTTTATATTTTTTCTTAAGAACACTTATCTTTTTATGTACTAAAGAATAAATCTCTTCCTCCTTTAATGCATTACATACCACAATACTATCAATTCGATTAATAAAAGAATCTTTAAAATATTCTTTTAATTTAGACACCACTTGTTCTTTTTTTGTTTCTAAAAATCCTACATTAGTTTCTTCAAAACCAATATTCGATGTCATAAGGATAACAACCTGATCGAAACGAACGACATTGGAAAGAGAATCTGTAATTTTGCCATCTTCTAAAATTTGATAAAACAAATTGAGTACTCGTGGATGCGCTTTTTCCACCTCATCTAGAATAAGAACACTATGGGGATGGTTTCGAATTTGCTCTAAAATATTTTTATGCTCATCATACCCTACATATCCGGGATTGGCTCCCATAATCTTACTGATAGAAGAAGAATCTGCATATTCACTCATATCTAGTTTGATCACATGATCCATCACTAAATGGTGGGCAAATAATTTAGACATCATGGTTTTCCCTACCCCAGTTGGTCCCATCAATAATAAAGAATAACATTTTGCATCTGAAAATCCTAATTTTACTTTTTTGAATAAACGGACAAGTTCTTCTATTGCGCTTTCTTGCCCAATCACTTCATTGGTGATTTCCTCCTTAAAAGATTCCACGATTTTTTTATTTTCCTTCAATAATTCATAGATGGGAATTCCTGTTTTCTCATGAATGACCTCGGCAACATCTGAAGAACATACCTCTTTTCTGTTTTTATCATAAAGCGTTAATTCGCATACATTAATATCATTCATAATCTTATTCTCTAAATCTTTAATTTTAGTTGCTTCCTCAAAATCACCTTCACGAATATATTTATTTTTTTCCTCTTGTAAACGGCTATATTCTTTTTTCATAGCAAATAGTTTTTTCATTTCTTCTGTATCTTCTATATGTACTTTTGAACATACTTCATCTAATACATCAATCGAACGATCAGGTTCATGTCTATCATAAATATATTTTTCACTCATATCCAAAATGGCATCAATCATTTCATCTTTTAAAATAACATGATGGTATCCCTCATAGATAGGTTTTAAGCGCATCAAAATATTTTTTAACTCTTCTTTTTTTGGTGTTTCTACCATAATTCTTTGAAATCTTCTCTCTAAAGCACCATCTTTTTCAATAAACTTTTTATATTCATCTGTCGTTGTTGCTCCAATACATCTTAGTTTTCCACGAGCTAAAGCTGGTTTAAATATATTAGAGGCATCTATAGCACCTTCTGCTCCTCCTGCTCCAACAAGTGTATGAATTTCATCAATAAATAAAATAATATCCTCATTTTCCTCTACTTCTTTTAATACCTTACTCATTCTTTCTTCAAATTCTCCACGATATTTTGTTCCTGCCACAAAAGAGGACATAGAAATGCTGATAATTCGCTTATTCTTTAACTGCATAGGAACTTCTCCAAGAGCAATCAAGCGACTTAATTCCTCCACTATCGCAGTTTTTCCAACTCCTGCTTCTCCAATCAAAAGTGGATTGTTCTTACATCGTCTACACAAAATTTCAAGTACTCTTTTCATTTCTTTATCGCGACCAATCACAGGATCAATCTCTCCATTTAAAGCTTTTTTAGTTAAATCAATACCTAAATCTTCTAAAATTAACTTTTTCTTCTTCTTTCCTCTTGTTCCTTCTGTAAACCGATTTCTAAATTCACTATATAATTCATCTAAATCAATAGCAAGTGATACCAAGATTCGAACAGCAATTCCTTCTCCTTCTTCTAAAAGAGAGGAAAATAAATGATTGATTGTTACTACACCCATATTAGTTTCTTTACTATCTAAAATGGCATTTTCAATCACTCTTTTTAAAAGAGGGGTGTATAAAAACCATTCGTTGTTTTCACTTCCATATCCGATAGTTTCAATAATTTTTTCTTTAAACAATTCGTAACTTAAACCATATTCTTTTAATTTTAGAGAAACTTCATTCTCGCTATTTAGTATAGCTAAAAGTAAGTGTTCACTTCCCACATAAGGATGCTTTAAAAGAGATTTTTGTCTTTTTGCTTCCATCAACACTTCTCTCGTATCTTCTTTAAAATTTCCAAACATATTGAATTCTCCTTTGCTATTTTATACTGAGTCAAAAAAATTTTTTTAAACAATTACTCATACAGAACGAGCGCTGAAAAGCAGTAAACTTGTTCTTCTGAAAAAACAGAAGTTGATACACTAAACTTAATATCCACTACTTTCACCCCTGAAGATAAAAATTCATTTATAGATGCTTCTAAATCTTTTTCATGCCCTTCATCAAATACTTTTACTTTCATAAAATCACCACTACCAGTATAAAAAAAACTTACGTTACATTTTGTCTTATATTGTTCTCCACTATCATTATAATTTCACAAAGAAAAAAAAGAACCTTATTATAAAAGTTCTTACCTAAGTTCTTTTCGAATTTGTTTATAAGTAGGACAATATTTCTCAACTAAATGCCAGAAATCCTTTGAATGATTAAAATGTCTAAAATGAGATAATTCATGAATAATTACATAATCTAATTTTTCGAAATCATATTTTAATAACTCCGCATTTAATGTAATTGAATTATCTCTTCGATTACATACACCCCATCTTGTTTTCATCGTTCTAATTTTTAATTTAGGATAAGGTATCTTCTCTTCAAACTGGTTATACCAATAATCAAGGTGTTCTGTATAAATTTCCTTTCTTTTCTTTGTAAAATATTTTTCTACACTTTTTCTATTTTTTGCAAATATTTTGTTTCCATAAATTTCAAAATCATAAAGAGGGGTTTCAATGTAATCGTACTTTTCTCCTAAAAACCAAATGCCTTCTTCCATTTTTTGCTTTTCTTCTTTTTTCTTAAGCATGCGGAAAATACTTTGTTTATTTTCTTCTAAAATATGTATTACTTTCTTATCTGAATAAAGAAGTGGGACTGTAATATAAATAATTGAATCTTCTTTTATACGAATATAAGCATTTTTATTATTTTTTCTTTCTACACATACAGAATAATTTATTCCATCAATTTCTAATTTCATACGAATTCCCCTACTTTGTTTTCTTTTTACTTCTATCTAGTATAGCTATCTCTTTAGGAAATTTATATCTTTTTAGTTTTCTAAAAAATAGAGTAAAACAAGATCAACATTGTATTCTATTTTATCAACTCTTCCTTATTCTTTCAACTGTAAAAAAACTTTTTAATCGAAATTGCGTTTTCTTTGTTCATTTTACCTATATTTTTGAAAGAAAAGATAGTTTCATACCACTTCATCTTCTATCCTATCATAGTCATATCCATTTTTTCCTTGTTTAAAATATAGATATATTCCCTTTGTTTATATATGAATGTCACAAATCAAGTTTTTACGTATATTCACATAAACTATTATATTGCCTTATATTTTTACTTTCAAAAGTAGTCGATTCATAGTGAAACATCTCTGCTAATTTTGTAAAAAAACAAAAGAGATTGTAATAGAAATAAGATGATTCCATTATAATCTCTTTCACTACTCATAAGCTATCATTCCTGTCAAATAAAATTCATCTGCAACTGTTTGATACATACTAGCTGTTCCACCTCTTCCACCTCTGAAAGTATGAAATTTAAGCCGGAGTTGATTTCCACTAATTTCACAACTTGACTGTGTATCTGTATATGTTTCTGCACTATTTGTATTCGAAGCATATACACCATTTGCAAGCTGATTCATATAAACATATATACTGGAATCACTACTTCTCGTTCTAAAATTAGCTCCCCATCTTGTACTACTACTTGTGCTATAGTTTCCTGTCATTGTAATATGGCAACCTATTAACCTTGTTGGTGTAAATGGTAAAGTAATTGAAAAATAAGATGTTCCATCATTTGGTGTTAGTCCTGTCCATGTACCTTTCTTAAAAGTCTGGCCAGAAACTGTTGCTTTCTCATTTGTAAATGCATAAGATTTACCTAGCATTCCCGTTCCAGTAATTTTTTGCCCTTTCACATAGGCTATTTTTCCTTTGGATATATCCGCAGCTGTTGCTGTTGCATCATCTGTATTTAAACACGTTGGACATGTTGGACATGTTGTTTCACCAGTTCCATTAATTCCTAATACACTTTCTCCTTTTAATAACTTTCCCGCTGTTAACCCTATTGTATCTGCTACTTGTTTGTATGTTAAATATTCATAGGAATTGTCTGCCCAACTATAATCATGATATCCCCTTGCAACTGCTACTTCAAATCTTCCATTGGCTAATCGCACTGCATCAATTGCTTGGGGTTTCCCTGTCCAATCTGTCATCGTTCCTGTTACTTTACTTCCTCCTACTAATGCTGTTTTTCCACTTAATATTTGTCCCGCACTTGCATTTCCATAATTTGCTTTAGTATATAAATCATTTAATGCTCCTTCTACCGTTGTTTGGCTATTTTTACTATAACTTACTCCATTCGATGGTGGATTACTAC
>CATOJL010000051.1 GCA_951800155.1 uncultured Bacilli bacterium
CCCCCCCCCCCCCCCCCCATAGTTTTGTCAACTTATTTTTTGAAGCACCCTAAAAAATATATTTTTTTCCCTTTAAAGTAACTATTTTTTATAGATTTGTAAATCTTTTTAACAGAGAATCTATAGAAGAATTTACCTTTCCCAACTTTTAAAAAAATATCATTCCATAAAAAAAGAACCATTTCAACAATTGTTAGGTCCTTTCCTTATAAAATCGTTTCGGAGATTGAAACTCTCTCACAAATTTGCCTATTTTTTCTATATCTTCAAAAGGAGTTATATAAATAAAAATTTTGTAATCTATTTTTCCTTTTGACAATTCACACAATAATAGGTTCCTCTTCCACCAACTGAAATTTTCGTAACTCTCTCTTGGCACACATCACAATATTCTCTACCATGAATCGCAAGTTCATTTTGAAATCTTCCATGTACTCCCTCACTGGATTCATAACTCTTAATCGTCGTTCCACCAAGATGGATTGCTTTTTCCAAAGTCACTTGTATACTTTTGATTAATATAACTAACTTTTCTTCTGTTAAACTACTCGCTTTCGTAAGAGGGTGTATTCTACTTAAAAATAACACCTCATCTGCATAAATATTGCCTATTCCAACTACAATACTTTGGTCTAACAAAGCTGTCTTAATTGGAATTTGTTTCCGTTTCAGCTTTTCTTTCAAATAAGTAGGTGTTAGTTCCTTATCCCATGGTTCTAATCCTAATGCATTAAATGGCTTTTTTTCATTGATGTTTTCTTTCTCATAAAGATACATTCTTCCAAATTTTCTTGTATCTCTATACCAAAGTTCTTTGCCGCTTGCAAAGGAAAAGACAACATGATCATGTTTGGTGGGTACTTCTTTCCTCTCTTTTAAATAATAACGTCCTTCCATACGAAGATGAGATAAAAGAACATGTTTACTAAAAATAAATAAAAGCCATTTTCCTCTTCTTTCAATTGCTTTTATTTTTTGTCCCTTCAATTGTTCTATAAACTCCTGTTTAGTTGGATAAGCCACAATTGGTTCATAATACACATGGACACAGTCTATAACTTCATTTAATATTTGACTTTTTAGAGTTTCCTTCACTGTTTCTACTTCTGGTAGTTCTGGCATATACATCACCTACTTCCATTATACCTAAAAATCTTTACTTTTCTAGCAAAAAAACCTAAAATTTTTGTCTTTTAGGCTTTTTTCATTAATTTTTACTTGTGGAAACCTGTTTATCATTTGTTGTTGGTTGTTTATCATTTTTAACACCCGTCTGTGTTCCTGTTTGCCCAGTTGCATTTGTTCCTGCTTGTTGATTTGTTTGGGTTCCTTGTGGATTTTGTTGTGTTCCTTGCGTCGTGCCTCCCTGATTTGGTTTATCTGTACCTGTGATTGCAAACAGAATCTTATTTTTTGTAAAATCAGAAATATTTGTTTCTACCGATTGATTTACTTTTAATGCACTATCAATAATTTTACTAAACGCTTCTACTGTATCACTTGGATAATCAGGCGCTGTTGGATTCAAATAAATCATGCCAAATACTTGTGTATCATCAGCAGTTGTATAAGCAATCATTACTTTTTGTTTATTGACTGTTGCTTCTACTGTTAAATAGTTTCTCTCATCAATGGTTTGATCCACGTAAAGTTTACCTACTACCCACTTCGCATCCGTTAGATTTTTCTTTACTGAAGTCAAATTTGCTTTCATATTGGCATAAGTTCCTTGTCCAATCTGTAAAGCCATTGCCTCTTTGGTATCCTTCTTCTCTACAAGAAGCTGTGTTCCACTCACTTTGTAACTATAACCTTCAGGAATAATAAAACTATATCCTGAAAACAAAATCCGATTTTCAGTAACTGTCTTAATATCCACCTTTGGATTGTCAGGTGCTTCTTGTTTTTTGTCCGCCTTAGAGAATATAGGAATGCAAACGAGCGCTGTAATTAAAGCAGTAACAATCACTGAGATAAAAATACCAAAAAGAAGTGTTTTCTTGCTGATTCCTTTTTCCTCCTTTTTGATATCCATTTTTGGTAGTGGTTCTTCTTCCATTTTCTCTTCTCTTCTTGGAATTGCTAAACTCTTAGGTTCTGCTACTAGAATTGGTTCATGTTGTGGAAGAGAAGAAGGCACACTTGGACTATATGGTGGTTCTTCTATTGGTGATGTACTCCTTTGTATATTTTCTTCTTTTCTTTCCAATGATCTAAAATCTGGTACCATACTATCTGCAGAAACTGGTTTTCTCTCAACCATTTGCTCTTGTGTAGGTATCCGTACATTTTCATTATTGTAAGCCTTTATAATCTCCTCATTCGTTGGATAATTTTCTTTTCTATCTATAGGCGTTCCACAAACTTTGCAATAAGTATCCTCTGCATTTAGTGGAGCTAAACAATTTTTACAATGCATAACATAATTCCTCCTTATTCTTTATCTAATAGTTCCCTATCATTAAAATTATTGTAATACAAAGAGTTTTTCTTGTCAATTTCTTGATGAATACTTTAGGAGTACTTTACATACAACATGTAAAAATTAGTTTTACATACGAACTTTCTTTTAGACGAAAAAGAACAAGTTTTCCATCTTGTTCTATAAGTATTTCTGTATATTTTTAAAAACAGAATTGTCATCTAAATTTGTTTCTTTTAAAGCTTCAAATAGTTTTTTCTGCTCCTTTGATAATTTAGTTGGTACTTGTATATTTAAAACAACATACATATCTCCTTTACGTGAACTATTAGGAATTTCTAAGCCTTTCCCCTTTAAACGATGCTTATCCCCTGTTTTACTTCCAGATGGAATGCTTAACTTAACAGGTCCAAATAAAGTGGGAACATCCACTTTTGTTCCTAAGACAGCATCAGGAATCGTGATGGGTAACTCTAAGTAAATATCACTATCATCCCGTTCAAATAAAGGATGTTTTCCAACCATAAATTCAATATAAATATCTCCGTTTGGTCCACCATTTTCTCCAGCCTCGCCCTTGTCGGCTAAACGAAGACGATTTCCACTGTCAACTCCTGCAGGGATTTTTACTTCTAAATCCTTATTTTCACGAACTTTTCCTGTTCCTCTACATGTGGAACATTTTTCCTCATAAGTATGTCCACTCCCTCCACAATTTGTGCAAGTAGTTCTGGTCATAAATGTTCCAAATAAAGTACTTTGTTCTTTTGTTATTGTTCCATTTCCATTACAAGTAGAACATTTTTTCTCTCCTTTTCCGCCCTTTCCATCACAGGAACTACAAACAGAATCTATTGTTAAGTTCAGTGTCTTTTTCGTTCCAAAAGCAGCTTCATCAAACGTTAAATTCATTTGAACAAGTCGATCTGCTCCTCTACGCGGTCTTGTTCCATTTGTCGATCTTCCTCCAAAGGAAGAAAAGCCAAATCCTCCTCCAAATAAATCACCAAAAATATCTGAGAAGTCAAATCCAGAAAAATCGAATCCACCAGCTCCACCTTGTTCAAAAGCCGCATGACCATACTGATCATATTGTCTTCTTTTATCAGGATCGGATAAAACAGCGTAAGCTTCTTGTGCTTCTTTAAAGCGTTTCTCAGCATCTGGTTCTTTAGAAACATCTGGATGATATTTTTTCGCTAATTTACGAAAAGCCGATTTTATTTCATCTTCTCCCGCTGATTTAGCAACTCCTAGTATTTCATAATAATCTCTCTTATTCATACTTCACCTCTTTTTTATGAGTATACTTTCTTATATAGCGTTTCAAATTCATCTATTACCTCATCAAACATTTGAATCGCACTTTCTATCACTTCACTCTTCGTGATATCCACTCCTGCTATTTTCAGCTCTTCCTCTGGATAAGCACTTCCTCCAGACTTTAAGAAATTTAGATATTCTTCTTTTGCTCCTTCTTTTCCATTTAAAATATTGGTAACAATATAACATGCGCTTGCTAGACCAATTGCATATTTATAAACATAGAAATTATAATAGAAATGAGGAATTCTCTCCCATTCGTATGCAATTAAATCATCAACAACGACACCATCGCCAAAATACATCTTATTTAAAGCATAGTATTCTTTTGACAACAATTCATTGGTCAATACTTCACCCTGTTCTTTTAAAGCATGCATCTTTTTTTCAAACTCTGCAAACATCGTCTGGCGATAAATGGTCGACTTAAATAACTCTAACATTTCATTCAATATTGCTAGTTTCTGCTTGTCATCTGTTTCTTTCTTATACAGATGTTTTAATAAAAGAAGCTCATTTACAGTAGAAGCAACTTCTGCTACAAATATTTTATAGTGTGAATCATGGTAAGGATTGTTTTTACAAGAAAGATACGTATGCATCGAATGTCCACCCTCATGTGCAAGTGTAGACACATCCCTTAACTTTCCTTCATAATTTAAAAGGATAAAAGGATTGGTATCATAGAACCCACTTGAGTAAGCTCCTCCTCGTTTTCCTACATTATTATAAACATCAATCCATCTTTCTTCAAAGGCTCTTTTAAATGTATTTATATAATCCTCTCCCAATACTTGTAAAGCTTCTAAAACTGTTTTCCTTGCTTCTTCAAAAGAATATTCTTTCTCCGTTTCTTTTACAAGATCTACATAAATATCATATAAATGAAGTTCATCTAATTTTAAAATATCTTTTTTTAAATTGTAATACTTATATAGAACAGGTAAATGTCGATGCACAGTTTCGATTAAGTTATTATAGATAGAAGCATCAATTTTATCATAGAATAAGGAAGCTTCTAAACTTGAGTTAAATTTACGAATTTTAGCCATACTCGTTAGATAGTCCACATGCCCTGCGAAAGTTTTTGCAATCGTATTTTTAAATGTTCTATATGTTTCAAAAAGACGTGTAAATGCTGCCTCACGTACATTTCTATCACTTGAACGAATATAATTCGTATAATTGCTTTCCGTCAACTCAACTGGATTTCCTTCTGCATCTTCTATGATTCCAAATTTCATATCTGCATCTGTTAAACATTCATAAGTTTCCTCTGGAATTGATAAAGCATTTCCTAAACTTGATAATATATGTTCCTCTACTTCATTTAGCCTATGTGGATAGGTTCGGTAAAAAGATTCTAATGTATGATGATACTTTCTCAATTCCTCGTTTTCTTCCATATATTCCTCTACCTTTTCATAAGGAATACAAAAAAGTTCTGGATTTACAAAAGAAGATAATTCACTTTCCTCTTGTAATAAATTATCAATCATTCCTTTTAATTTTTGTGAATTCGCATTCGTTGTATCACTGTCAAATTTTAAATGGGCATAATAAAATAATTTATATAATTTTCTCTCTAGTGTATCTGAAAATTGCAAATAGGAAAGAAGGTGAGAGGCGCTTAGGGTAATTTTTCCTCGAAAATCCTCTACCTTTTTTATTTCACTCTTCGCACTTTCTAATTCTTCTAAAAATGATTCCTCATCTTTAAAAATAGTCGTTAAATCCCATGTATACTGCTCTTCGATCTCTTCTCTTTTTCTTTGTTTTTTCATATTTTCCTCTATTTTCCTTTTTTAAGTGAGAAAGTTCTAGAACCCTAGAACTCTCCTTTATTTTTCCTCAAATTCAGCATCAATGGCATCGTCATTTTTTTTCTCTTGTCCCTCTTCGCTATTTCCATTTTCTTCCTGTGCTTTCTTTGCAGCTTCTTCATATACTTTGGTTGCTAAAGCCATAGCGGTTTCGTTTAAAGCCTCTTTTTTAGCTTTAATCTCTTCGATTTCTCCTTTTTCTAATGCTTCTTTTAATTCTTTTATTCCTGTTTCTGCCTTATCCTTATCTTCACTACTTACTTTATCACCTAGATCTTTTAATGATTTCTCAGTCATAAAGACAAGTTGTTCTGCTTCATTTTTCAAATCGGCTTCTTCTTTTCGCTTCTCATCTGCTTCCTTATTCGCTTCTGCTTCTTTTACCATCTTATCAATTTCTTCTTCAGATAAATTTGTAGAGGCAGTAATTGTAATTGATTGCTCTTTATTTGTTCCTAAATCTTTTGCTTTTACATTTACGATACCGTTGGCATCAATGTCAAAAGTAACTTCAATTTGAGGAACACCTCGAGGAGCTGGTGGAATATTCGTAAGTTGAAATCTTCCTAATGTTTTATTGTCATCAGCCATCTTACGTTCTCCTTGTAGAACATGAATGTCTACAGCTGGTTGGTTATCAGCAGCAGTTGAGAACACTTGTGACTTACTAGTTGGAATCGTTGTATTTCTTGGAATTAAAACAGTGCAAACATTTCCTAATGTTTCGATACCAAGTGATAATGGTGTTACGTCAAGTAAAACGATATCATCTACTTCTCCTTGTAGTACACCCCCTTGAATAGCAGCTCCCATAGCGACAACTTCATCTGGATTTACTCCTTTTGAAGGTTCTATACCAAGTTCATTCTTAATTAAGTCAACTACTTTTGGAATTCTTGTCGATCCACCTACTAATAATACTTTATCAATATCTTTCTTTGTTAATTTCGCATCACTCAAAGATTTACGAACTGGTTCCATCGTTGATTCTAATAAATCCCCAATTAAATCTTCAAATTTAGCTTTTGTTAAATGAACAGATAAGTGTAGTGGACCATTTTCCCCTTGGGTAATAAAAGGAATAGAAATTTCTGTAGAAGCCATTCCACTTAAATCCTTCTTTGCCTTCTCAGAAGCATCTTTTATTCTTTGCATTGCCATTTTATCTGTTTTTAAATCAATAGAATTCTCTCGCTTAAACTCACTAACTAAATAGTCCATAATGCGGTTGTCAAAGTCATCTCCACCTAGGTGGTTATTTCCACTTGTTGCAAGTACTTCGAAAACTCCATCTCCAAGTTCTAGTATAGAAACATCAAATGTTCCTCCACCTAAATCATAAACAAGAACTTTTTCATTTTTATCCTGTTTGTCAAGTCCATAAGCTAAAGCTGCTGCTGTTGGTTCATTGATAATTCTCTCTACTTCCAATCCAGCAATTTTTCCAGCATCTTTTGTTGCTTGTCTTTGCGAATCATTAAAATAAGCAGGAACTGTAATTACAGCTTTTGTTACTTTTTCTCCTAAATAATTTTCCGCAGTCTTTTTTAAATCACTTAAAATCATGGCTGAAATTTCTTGTGGTGTGTATCCTTTCCCATTGATATCTACCTTTTTATCGGTTCCCATATCTCTTTTAATTGAATAAACTACATTTGGATTCGTAATCATTTGATTTTTTGCTTTTAATCCAACAATAATTTCTCCATCTTTTCCGAATGCAACTACTGATGGTGTTGTACGATTCCCCTCTGCATTCGCAATGACTTTTGCTTCTCCACCTTCATATACACTTACACAACTATTCGTTGTTCCTAAATCAATACCAATTGTTTTACTCATATTATCCTCTCCTATTCTGAAACTTTAACCATGGCTGGTCTTATTACTTTATCCTTCAACATATAACCTTTTCGAAGTACATCAAGAACCATTCCTGCTTCTATACCATCCGCTTTCTCCGTTAAAACAGCTTGATGGTAAGCTGCATCAAAAGGTTTATTCACACCATCGATTGGTCTTATTTCAAATTTTTCCAATATAGAAATTAAATTGCCATATAATAGCTTAAAGCCTTCTAAAAATTTTGATACTTCATCCTCTAAATTCGTATCATCCATTTTAATCGCACTTTCTAAATTATCAATGACAGGAAGCATCTCTAGTACTAATTCTTCATTGGCATATTTCATCATCCTAGAAATTTCTTCTTCTTTTCTATGACGATAATTTACCATTTCTGCTTTTTCTCTTAACAACTTATCTTCTAAAGCACTAATTTTACTATAAGCTTCATTTAACATATCTTCTTGTTTTTCTTTTTTATGTTTTTTCTCTTTTTTATTTTTCTTATCTTCTTGATGACAGCAACATGCACCTTCGTTATTGGCGTCCTCTTCTTTACAAGAACAAGTTTCCTCTACTTTTTTTTCTTTTTCTTCCATATTTCCTCCCTCATTCCTCTAAGTTGTCAACAATGTATTGTAGTAAAGCCGCTACTCGGTCGTACTCCATTCTCTTTGGTCCAATCACAGCAATGGTTCCTTCTTCTCCATTCGATTTATATCTCGATTTTACGATAGAAACATCTGGATCAAATTCTGATTCCCCGCCAATATAAATATTAATCCCATTTTCTTTTTCTTTAATGTTCTTGATAAAATCTTTATCTTCAAATTTATCCAAGATTTGTTTTATCTTATCCACATCATCAAAGTTTTTAATAATGTTATTTCTACCAGCCATATGGAAATTTGGGGTATCCGTTACATCATTCATAAATTCACAAAAAGCATCAAATATCTTTCTTTGATAATCCACACTTTCTTGAATAATAGGCTTTACTTCAAACTCTAATTTTTTATGCACTTCTTCAAGTGGCGTTCCAACGATATATTTATTAATTAAATCCACTGTTCTTTTGACCTCAAAAATAGCAACTTTTTCATCAAAGAATACAGTTCTATTTTCTACATGTCCTGTATTCGTAACCACAATGGCTGCAGCACTCGTATCATTGATAGGAATTGCTTCTACCTTTGTAACAAAATTTTCCTGAGAAGCTCTCCCTAAAGAAATAATCGTACAATTTGTAAGTTCAGAAATTAGTTCTAAACTTTTAGAAATGGAATCCGTTAATGCCACTTTATTGGTACGAAATATCTCATCTAATTTCATAACTGCATCTTTTGTCAATTCTTTTGGCTCCATTAAATGATTTACGTAATATCTATATCCTTCTTCACTTGGAACTCGTCCTGATGAAACATGTGTTTTCTCAAGCAATCCTAGTTCTTCTAAGTCATTCATGTCACTACGAATCGTTGCACTTGAACAACCGAGAATACCACAAATTGCCTTGCTACCTACAGGCGTATTGTAATCTTCAATAATCATTTTTAAAATCGCCTTTTGTCTTTCACTTAGCAACTGTATCACCTCTTTTAGCACTCTTCCATCAGTACTGCTACCATTGTACCTCTTCTTTTTAGCATTGTCAAGTGATGAGTGCTAAAAATGTTATCGTTTTGTGATAATGTCATGTTATATCATTTTTTGAAAATGTCAGTAAATGATATATAATACTCCTTCAGAGAAAGGAGTTAATCAATATGAATAATGAAAGGATTATACTAAATA
>CATOJL010000052.1 GCA_951800155.1 uncultured Bacilli bacterium
GTGAATCGTAACTGAAATATTGCAAATATGGGAAATATATACCTAAAAGTATCCTCTTTGTATTTATTTTATTTTATTTTATTTTATGTTATACCTTTAATAGAGGTGTTATTTTATGCATCTAGTTTGGGATTTAAGTTCACTTATAGAAAATATAGAAAAATTTCATGAGAATATTAAAAATGTAAAACAATTGATAGAAGATTTAGAAATGGAAAAGGACGTTTCTGTGACAGGGAGTTCTCTTGAGAATCTTTTAAAGAAACGGGAAGAAATAAGGGAAATTGCGAATACTATTTTAGTTTATGGATCTTTACAATATTATAAAAATATAAAGGATGAACAGGGTACAGAATTGAAAACGATAGCAGAGGATTTGCACAAGGAAGTGAATGTAAAGCTAAGTTTTATTGACGAGAAGATATTGAAACTAGGGAAAGAAAAGATAGAAGATTTTATCCATCAAAATCCTAATTTACAAATATATAGACAAGTATTAGACAATTTGTTTCGAAAAGAGGAACATGTGCAGACAGGGGATATTCATGTAAAGATAAATGAAAATAGTAACTCAATTAATGCACTGTTGACTACTTATAATGCTACATTAAGAGATATAAATTATGGGAAGATAGAGATAGATGGTAAGACACAGGAGATTACTGCTTCTACTTTTGCAAAATACATGGCTTCTAGAGATCGGGAAACTAGAAAGCAAGCTTATTTTGCTGTTAACCAATCTTTTAAAAAAGAAGAGGAAACTTTTGCTACAATTTTAAATAAAATTTATGGATATAGAATAGAAAATATGAAACTTGAACAATATGATTCTGTTTTAGAAAAAGCACTTTATGAGGAGAACATAGATCCAGAAATTGTTTCTACCTTAATTTGGGTCGTTCATAAAAAAAAGAATGTTATGCAAGAATATTTGAAGTTAAAAGCACAAGTTTTGGGGATTGAAGAGGCACATGTATATGATTTTGGAGTACCTTTAGATCATGATTTAAAGATAAAATATTCTCTTGAAGAAGCCATTGCGATTATTAGAAATGCTTTAAAACCTTTGGGGGATGAGTACTTAAAAGTTGTAGATATTTTACTTGATGGACATATTGATGCAGAACCTGATGAGAAGAAGCACCAATCAATTACATTTTCATGGAATACATACTCTTTTATGAATTTTAGAGGTTCTTATGGAGATTTAAAAAATTTGATTCATGAAATAGGACATATTGTCCATTACTATCTATCAAAAGAAAATTTACCTTTTCTCTATGAAGATAGTACCGTATTTGTAGCCGAAGTAGCTTCTACAATTAATGAAATTCTGTTGAATCGTTATTTGTTTAGCCATGCAGAATCGAAAGAAGAAAAATTCTTTTATTTAAGTAAAGAAATAGAAAACTATTTTGTATATGTATTTAAGCAAACCATGTATACTGAATTTGAAGATACATTATATGAAAGAAGATTGACAAATGATTTGACTCCTTCTTATTTATCAGAAAAATATGGAGAAATGATAAGGTCTTATTATGGGGATTTTGTTCGCTATGATGAAATTTCAAATATAGAATGGACTCGTTTAGGACATTTGTATCGTTGGAGCTATTATCCATATAAATATGCAACAGGTTTGTTAATAGCAAGTATAGTTGTTCATAATTTAGTGGATGAACAAGTAATTGGTATGGAACAATATTTAGATTTTCTATCTTCTGGAAGTAGTATGTATCCTCTAGAACTACTGCAAAAATTGAAAATTGATTTAACCAATCCAACAATTATGGAATATGGATTTACAATTGTAGAAAATGATATTAAAGAGTTAAAAAAATTATTTTAAATAACTTAGATGGGAAGTTTTGAAATCTCATCTTCTTTTTAGAGAAAAAATTGGTAACTTATATTGGAAATTATGATGATTAAGCGGGAACTAAAGAAAGAGAAAAGGATGTAAAAAAATGGGAATCATAGCTATATAAAAATAACATATACTATATAATAGAAGGTGATTATATGAAAATATTCATCACTTTATGTATTCTTTTTGGATTGCTATTTATCTACTCTGCTTGTAAATTGTCTTCAAAAGCAGATCGATTTTTTTAGGGAAAAATTTTTCTTTTTTTTTATGTAAAAATACATATTGACAACCAATAGAACAGTTGATATAATTTAACTGTGCTATCTCAAATAGTACAGTTATAAGGAGGTATACATGGAAATACTAAAAGTAGAGAATTTATCAAAAAGTTATGGGAAAGGGGAAACGTTAGTCAAAGCTTTGGATAATGTATCTTTTTCCGTAGAGAAGGGGGAATTTGTAGCCATTGTAGGTGCTTCTGGTAGTGGAAAGTCAACCATGATGCATATCTTAGGAGCAGTAGATCGTCCAACGAGCGGTAAGATTTATGTAGAAGGTATGGATGTATTTAAACAAAATGAAACAGAACTTGCTAAGTTTAGAAGAAGAAAGGTTGGATTAATTTATCAATTCTATAATTTAATTCCTATTTTAAATGTACGAGAAAACATGAGTTTACCCATTTTGTTAGATAACAAAAAAGTAGATGAAGCCTATTTAGATGAACTCATTCATGTATTAGGTTTAGAAAAAAGAATTTTACATTTGCCAAATGAATTATCGGGTGGACAACAACAACGTGTTTCGATAGGGAGAGCTTTAATGAATCATCCTGCCGTATTACTTGCTGATGAGCCAACAGGGAATTTAGATAGCAAAGCCTCTAAAGAAATTGTTGAACTTTTAAAAGAAAGTAATCAGAAATACGAACAAACTATTATTATGATTACACATGACATGACCTTAGCTAACCATGCCTCTAGAATTATTGTACTCGAAGATGGAAAAATCATTAGTGATGGTAAGGTGATAAAGTGAAAATTTTAAATAAATTAACACAGAAACATTTGCTGTTAAATAAAAAAAGGACAATTGTTACTATTATTGGTATTTTACTTTCTACTGCGCTTATGTGTGGTATTGGACTTTTAGTTTCTTCCTTTAGAGAATATTCTATAAAAGAAGTGATTTCTTCTTCAGGAGATTATTTCGCCGCAATTAAGAATTTTCCTGTTGAAAAATTAGAAGAAATAAAAAAGAATGAAAAAATAAGTAACTATTATATGAAGGCGATTACTAGTTATTTTCCGGTAAGAGAAGCTACAGAAGATCGATATGGAACGTATGCGAAAATGATGAAGGCCGATCAAAACTATCTAGATACGCTTTTATTGAAAGAGGGAACTTATCCAACAAAAGCGAATGAACTGATTTTAACAGAAAATAGTGCACAGGCTTTAAAAATAAAAGTAGGGGATACAATATCTTTACCTATAGGCTCTCTTTATACAGAAGAAGAACCTTTTAAAGATACAGGTTATATTCCTTATGATGTGACTTTTCAAGAAGAGAATACAATAGAATATAAAGTTGTGGGGATTTTGCAAAAAAATCAGCTTCTTTATGAAAAGTGGTATGATCAAGGTTATGGTTTCACTATTCATAATACAGAGGGACCAACAACCCTTTATATTAAAACACAAAAAGCAAAAGATATTTTTAATGTAACAAAACAGATAGAAGGAATAGATGACTCGATTTCTACTAGTTATAATAATTCCCTTTTAAGCTATTATGGAGTCAGTAAATATAGTAATGTTATGAGTACAATGACAAAAGTTATTGCCATTATTTTAGGACTTATTTCCGTTGGTTGCATTATTGTTATTTATAATAGTTTTGCTATTTCAGTGATGGAACGTAAAAAGCAATTTGGATTATTTTCAAGCATTGGTGCTACAAAAGGACAACTAAGATATACTGTATTTTATGAAGCACTTCTTGTGGGAACTATTGGAATTCTTCTAGGTATTCTTTCCAGTTTTCTAGGAATAGGGGTCGTACTTTATATTATCAATCATTTAATAGGTGATTTGTTTGAAGCATCATTAGAGCTTAGTGTATATCCTATTTTTCTATTCATTCCTATTCTTTTCATGGTAATTACAGTATTCATTTCTGCTTACTTACCCGCATACCAAGCAAGTCGTGTTTCCCCTATTGTTGCTATACGTGGAAATGATGACATTAAGGTGAATAAAAGAAAAATTAAAACGAGAAAGTGGATCCGAAAACTATTTCATATGGAAGGAGAAATTGCTTTAAAAAATATAAAAAGAAATAAACGAAAATATCGAATTACAATTATTTCTTTAGTTGTTAGTATTGTCTTATTTATCTCTTTTTCTTCTTTACTTGACAAAATGCTTGGCATTGATTCTTTTGTGACAGGAGTTAATTTTGACATCTCTCTTTCTTATTCTGAGGCAAGTGAAAATCCGAAAGGATATGAGAAGGCGCACGCAAATTTAGAAAAATTAATACAAATGGATGAAGTGAAGGAAAGTACGATTTATTATAATAATAATTTATATTACACAAATAGGGAACAACAGTATACAGAAGAGTATGAGGAATATAGAAGGAATACACAAACTGTTTATGATAACTCGAATTTTGAAACATTTTTAAAGACACATCCTTCTTTAATTGTAACTGTATTAGCAGAAAAAGACTATCAAAATGTAAAGAAAATGAACAATATAAAAGAAGATGTTCCTCTTTTAGTCAATTATTTTGAAGGGGTTTTATATAAAGATGGTTCAAGAAGTTTAGTGAGTGGCAAAAAGACCAATGAAAAGATTACATCCATTCCTTTATGTGATGTATCTAAAGCAGTTACTTCCAGTGAAAATGCGAATGACTATGATTATAGTAAGGTCGTTTGTGGGAAAGTAAGTATTGATCATATAGAAATGATTACCAAAATGCCACTTGGAAATATAGAGTCAACGGAAACTACGATTTATGTGAATCAAAAATTGTATGATGAAATTTATCATTCTTTATATGGAGATCAACTAGGATGGTTTGGTGTGAATAAAGATTTGAACATGGATAAATCTTATCGTGTATATTTAAAAGTAGATGGTTATGATGCCATTGATGAATGGGTAAACAATTTAGTGGATAATGATCTTTATCATGAATATTTTTATCAAAATATTTTAAAAGAGATGAAACAAACAATGAATTTAGTATTTGTAATTAAAATCTTATTTTATGGATTTATTACTCTTGTCACATTAATTGGGGTAACGAGTGTCTTTAATACTTTAAATACAAGCATTAGTTTAAGAAAAAAAGAATTTGCTATGTTACGTAGTATGGGACTTACTCCCGGTGGATTCAATCGAATGATCCTCTTTGAAAGCATCTTCTTTGGTATTAAATCTTTATGTATTGGTATTCCTGTTTCGCTTGTATTTGTCTATCTCATTGGAAAAGCAACAGATAGCATCTCAAACAGTGGATTTGTAATTCCTGTCATACCTATTTTAATTACGATTGTTGCTGTCTTTGTTATTGTTTTGCTTACTATGATTTATGCGACAAGTAAGATACGTCACGACAATATTTTAGAAGCAATTCGTGAGGAAAATATTTAGTGCAGAAGAAAATTATAATTCTCTTTCTATGTTGGATTTTCTTTTGCATAGGTTATTTTTCACTTAAATTTTTAGGAATTATCAAAGAAAAAACATATACGAATGCTGATTTTGGAATCGATACAGTACGAAGTTCTATTGATTTTAATCAAAATGGAATTGATGACTATACAGATATTGTAAATGGAGCTATTTTAGAAGGGAAGAAGCGTCCAAAATACCATAGTGCCTATTATGAAGGAGGCTATCCACCTACTGGTGAGGGAGTTTGTACTGATTTAGTTTGGAGAGCTTTAAAACATGCAGGCTATGATTTAAAGAGTCTTGTAGATGAAGATATTCAAAATCATAAAGAAGAATATACAAAAATTGATGTCATTGATTCGAATATTGATTTTAGACGGGTTTATAATTTACATGTTTTTCTAGAAAGGAATACAGAGTCACTTACAACAGATAGTAGTCAAATAGGGGAATTTCAACCGGGAGATATTTTAGTTTTTGCAAATGATAAACATATAGGAATTGTTTCCAATAAAAGAAATAAAAAAGGAGTTCCTTATTTACTTCATCATACAGGAAGCCCAATAAACCGTTTCAATAATTTAGAAGAAAACATTTTAGGAAGTTATAAAATTATAGGCCATTATCGATTTCAACTAAAAAACAAGTAATTTCTTTTACTTGTTTTTGCTTTCTTCTAATAGTGCATCATAGAAGTGCATTTGTGTTACGCTGATGTAAGGAATCAGCCAAAAGTATAAGATTCCACAAGTGAAAATTCCAAGGATTCCCCATCCAATAAAACTTAGATTTAGAATGAAATAATCCATTTTATGTCCTTGCATGAGTTCTTTACTTTTCTTTATGGCTGACATAGCATCCATTTCGGGATTTTCTAATGTAATTAACATGGCTTGCGAATACGAAATAGAGGCAATAATTCCCGGAATAATAAATAGAAAACCCCAAAGTATTGCGAAAAGGCTTGTGAGTAAACTAATGAGGACATAAGGAATGAATAGGTTTGTTTTCTTAAATAATTCATTAAACTCAACATCTTCTCCCCTAGCTATTTTAAGATAAAAGCTTAAAGAACCAAAGGAAATAAATCCACTAGCAATAAATGATAAAATTTGTCCAAAAAGAATAAGAAATAGGTTTTCAAAATGAGAACCAAATTCATAAATACCACTGCCAACTCCTGTAATTAAACCACCAATAAGGATAACCAAAATGGCTTCTCCATATTTTCCCTGTAAGCTTTCTTTGGCTTTTTGTTTTAATGTAATTCTGTCCATAATAACTCCTCTCTACTCTACTCTATTATAGCATATTTTAAGAAAACTCTACAAATGACAAGAAAAAAACTTTTGCATTATTTTCAATATGATTTATTGTAAGATAATGATTTATTTGCATCAAAAAAAACTATATTTTCTAGTTCTTTTCTTTTTTAAGTCCGAATAAAACAGAACAAACACCTGCTATAATCGTTCCAAGAATCATGGTATAAAAACCAATTCCAAAAGATCCAACTTGCGTTCCTAAAAAAGAAGTAGAATCTTTCACATCGGTATAGAACCGAATAAGTAGAAACATAACTATAATTGCAGGAATACAAGCAAATTTAGCTTTATCAAAGACATGAAGTACAAGCATTCCAATTGCTAAAAGAATAACCCAAACTCCTTCAGTAAGTTTTCCATCAGATGAAAAATAATTGATAGATTCAGATACCCCTAAAAAGCTTACTTTATATACTGGTAAAAATACACCAATAATCATCATAACGATTCCAACTAAGCAAGCAATGAATAGGGGATTTTTTAGGTTTCCTTTCACATTTTCTACATATTTTTCCATAATGCACACTCCTTTACATCTTCATTTTAGCGAACAGGAAGCGGAATGTCAAGTATAAGGAAAGGCTAAAGAGCGTTTAAAGGATGGAAAAAGGGAATGTTTACAGTTCATTTAATTGTGCGCATTCCTTTATTATAAAAGTGAAGTATATGCTCAGTAAAAAAGAGTAAAAATAAATAAAAGGTAAAAAATAGATAAAATTTAATAAAAAATAAATATATCTATTTTTTTCTTCACAAAATAAGAAAACAGAACCACGACAAAAAGATGCAAAGGATTAGCATCAAAAAAAATATGTAAAAAGACTGGTTTTCAAAGAACAAATATAGTATAATTTAATCATCAAATCTTAACTGAAATTTAGTTTCTAAATTGTTGAGATCTGAGATTGTGGAAGTAAGTGTGTTTAAGAGAATGTGACTTACTTCTTTTATTTTGAACTTTAAAGATTTAGTTAAAAGATTTCCTTGCTCTAATAATTGTCTTATTGTATGAGCAAATTGAATAAAAAAATAATGATTTTTCATTGCAGTATCATTTCTACTATTTAAATGGGATATATTAAAAGTTCTATGTTTTTGAGTATAGAATCCTTCATTTTCAATTTTCCATCTTTTTCTTCCCATAGAAACAATTTCTTTAATATTAGAATCTTTAATTTCTAAGTCACTAATATATCTAAAAATAGTGATTTTTTTCTTTTTAGCTTCCACATATTTAAATGCTGACAAAGTAATACCATTATATTTTATATTGGTAGATAGATAAAAATCTTTATGAGTAGTTTCGTTTTGATAATTAATATTATCTTCAAAGGTTTCATTAATTTCCTTTAATCTATCTGGTTTAAGATTAAATATATAATTCCATTTATATTTTTTACATATTTTTATAATGGGAGTAGTTGCATAAAGTCCATCACCAGTGATAATAAACTTATATTTAGGATAGTTTTTTTTAATTCTTTTAATCATTCTTTTAAAAGCATTAGTTTCACAATCTTGTTTTTGTTTATCCGTTAGCATTTTCTCATTTTCAATAAATTCAGAATCTAAACTAATTACTATATTACCAACTACTAATTTGCATTCTAAGACATATTTATAATAGGAAATTTTACCATCTTTATGTTTTCTAGTAAGGCAATTATTATTTAAATTATAATCATGATTGGATAAACCTGTCCCATCAAATAACAATTGAAAACAACCATGATATCTATATTTATCAAACATTTTAGAGCGGATTAAAGTCTTTACAATATACTTTTGAATATTTCTTAATTCATCCGTTTTAATATTCATAAATACATCTTGAATCGTTTCCCAATGGGGAAGTTCTGCCAGATTTTGATTACATATTTTAGAAATGTTTTTAATACATATATCTGTATTGAAATTATCAGAAGAAATATCAGTCATAGTTGTTAAACCACAAAGAAGTGGGAATAACCTAGTTATACATATAGTTTTCATTTTATAAGTAACATAACTCTGATTTCTAACATCAGTCAGACTTTCAAACATATCTAATAGTTTAGGAAGATATTTATTAATAATAGAATATAATTCCTTTACTAAATCCTTATCTTTTCTTAGATTTCTTCTTTCTTTTCTATTCATTACTACATACCACCTTTTTATTATGTAGTAATTATATCAAATTTCTTTGCGAAGAATCTTTACTCTTTTTCTCTG
>CATOJL010000053.1 GCA_951800155.1 uncultured Bacilli bacterium
GGTAATATCCTAATTATGAATTTGATGACAACAAAAAATGAAGTAAGTAATCTAATCAAAAAAGCACTTACTTCAACATTTAAACCTCTTAATTTTAATCGCAAAATTCAATTAAGATTACTTTAATTATATACTATTTGTTCTTTGAAATCACTATATTTTTTTTAAATGCAAAATTTGCATCTTTTTATTGTGCATTTAAAAAGAAGAAATTTTTAAATTTCATTTCTAAATCATCCTTTTCTTCTTTATTTAACCTAATTTTTGCAAACATTCCAAAATTTATTCTATTTTACTGAAAGATTTCTACAAATTAAAAATAGATTAAAAGTAGTAAACTAACATACATAAACTTACCAATTGATTCGTTCTATTTTCATATGTGTGATTTTTATCTGCATTAAATTGAAATGCTTGATTGGCAGATATTTTATATTCTTCACTATCTAAATAGATTGTTAATTCCCCTTCAAATACAATAATATACTCTTTTGTACCAGTTATATGGGCGGTTGAATTTAATTTTCCACCAGGTTCTAAATATACCTGCATCATTTCGAAGTTTTTCCCTATGTTATTTCTAAAAAAGGGATAACTATACACTCTTTTATCATCTTCAAATAAAGGAATGATATCTTTTCTAGTAATTAGGGATTTGCTTGGCAGTGTTGTTTCTATTAGTTCAGTAAGTGATATTCTAAGTCCTGTTGTTATCTTCCATAGGGTTGATATTGTTGGATTTGTTTCACCTCTTTCAATCTGCCCTAACATGCTTTTACTAATGTTTGTAATCTCTGCTAGTTTATCTAAGCTTAATTTTTTTTCTTGTCTTATTTTCTTTAAGTTTTGGGATATATTTTTGTTTAAGTTTTCCATATTTCCTCCTGTTGACACAATATATTATATTAATGTATAATATATTGCACAAATTTCTTTTTTTTAACATTGTATCGTATTTAAGGAAATTTGTATAGGAGAGGAGAAAATTATATGAATAATGATGCAAGAATAATAGAACCACAAAAAATTGCAATTGTTATATTGGAGGGATTGCAGGCATGGCAAGAACTGAACATTACAGCATTTCTTTCATCAGGGTTTGGGACACTACCTATAATGGGAAAGCCATATGAAGATAAAAATAATAAACAGTATTTACCAATGTGTGGACAGCCTATTTTGATTTATACAGCTACTAAGGCAGAGATAAAGGAAATATTCAATAAAGCAGTAACACGTGATATACAACTAAGTGTTTATAATGAAGAAATGTTTACTACAAATAATGACAGTGATAATCGTACTTGTATTAAAAAATATGGTACAGATGAATTAGAACTTGTTGGGTTGGGATTATGTGGTAAGAAAAATCATGTTGATAAAACTTTACATGGCTATAGATTGCACCCTTAATATGGGTAGAAAGGAAAGTATATATAGCTTTTATAAGAGAAAATTACTTGAAAATAAAATGATCATTAAAATAGATTTATACATTTTTATGTTTATTAGATGAAAAAGGGGCAATTTTATAGAAATTTGCTCTTTTATGATGAAAAATAGAGTATAAATGTTTAAAAGTATTTTTTCTCTTGTAAGTTATCTTCTAAAGAAAGTCCATATCCTATTGCTCTTTTTTTAAGGTATTCTAATTTTTCCGAAGCTTTTATTGTATGCAATTGTAACTCTATATCTGTAATTTTTTTATAAAGAATTGCTATAGACAAATCCTTTTCTTGTAAAATACTTTCTACATATTCAAAAGTGACATCCTCAGGGAGTAAAACTCGAAGTTCTTTTAAACAATTCTCTAATATGTTCTTGTTTATAGTAGTATTCTTTTGGGTGAGTAAAAGGTTATTCTCAATTTCTCTTTTTTCTCTTTGTTCTTTCACTAAGTCACTTTCCATTGATTCCTTTTGCTTTTTAGAAAATACTTTTGCTAATCCTTTTTTCTTTTTTAGTGTGGCTAAGGAATCTTTTTTTTCTGCAACATTTCTTTGTTTTTTTTGCAAATTCACTTTTTCAATATGGGCATATGTTTTTTCTTGGTCAACTTTCCCTTTAGCGGTTTTATATTTTGAACATAAAGGAATAAGCATGTCTTTGTGTTCTAAAATTGTTCTAAGTTTATACAGGTTGCCTAGTTGTCCTTTTAATTTTTCCTCTAATTCTAATTGAGGAAGTAAAGAATGGTATTGTCTTTGGAGATCACTATTTATAATATGGCGTACTGTTTCTTCATAGGTTCTCGGTAAATAAGAATTGTCTAGGAAATTAACCATTTTATTAAAAGTAAAAATAAAGTCTTGAAGGACGGTATCTTGTTTGATTCTACTTTTCGTAAAAGTATGTGAATTTACTTTTTCATATAATTCACCAAAACTTTGGTAGTTTGTAAATAAATTTTCAAAATTTCTTTTTTCCCCTTCTAAAAAGATTTGTTCAAAATAAGCAAATAAATTTTGATAGGAAAGATTTGTTAGATTACAACGATTTAATATATTTTTTAAGTCATTGTCTTTTGCATAAAGATAGTAATCCTTAAATTTTTCAAAATTTGGGAATAATTCTAAAAATAGGTTTGTTAAATCTAATTTGGGAATAATGGTAGTATAAGCATGAATCATTTGGTTTAACCTATCTATTAATTCTGTTTTTGATGTAACTGTTGTAAGTGAGAAACTATTTTTAAATAATTGCTTTAATTCAGCTAATGATTGGATTTCAAAAGAATAATTTGCAAAAGAAACTTGATAGTGGCAATCCTCTTTTCCTATTTTTTTAAATTGTATTCCTATTTTTTGTAAATAAAAAATAAGAGGTAAAATTTCTTTCTGTGCAGGAATCTTATTTACTTGTATATAAAAAGAATATTTTTCGTCAATTTCCTCGATTTTAGCAGTTACTTCAGTTTGTTTCCAATGTTTTTCATTTGCTTCTAATTTCATGTGATTTAATTCTGAGAAATAGAGCATCTTAAGTAATAGAATACGATTATTTCCGCCCTTAATATAATACTCCTGATCGATTTCAAATACTTCTAAAGGTTTGTTATGAATTAAAGGACTTTGTTTCAATTGTTTTAAGTCCTTGAAATAATAGGATGGGTGCTTTTGGTAAAGGGCAATGGTTTCTTCTCCCTTTTTAGTACTTAAAAAGGCATCAATCCAACTTTTGTTCTCATACAAAGGATGGTTTGTCCCTATAATGTCTTTGATACATACTTTCTCTTCTCCTATAAAACTTAAAGCATCACTGCTTGTAAACCATTGTTCTAATTCGGTTGTATTTTCAGTATAAGAAAGACAAGTTTCTAAAAAATGATAGGGAATCTCATAGTGGGAAATCCCAAGCGTTCTTAAAAAAGATAGTTTGAATGATATATCCATGGAGTTCCTCCTATTCTTTCGTGTACTATCATGATTATATCATGAATTTTGAAAAAAAAGATAAAAATTAATGTTAAAAAATGTCGAAATATGTGTTATTATTATAATAAGAGGTGAAGTCTATGGATACAATGCTTTTGGTTTTGATATCATTATCAGTTGTTACCATTATTTTGATTATTATTGTGTTATTTCTAATTCAAAATAAAAAAAATAATTCCATAAAAAAACAGCTTGATAAATTAGAAGTTGAAAAGAACATGTTAGATTCTTCACCCGTTATCCCAGAACTTTCCAAAATAGAATCTTATAATAAAAATGAAAAATTAGAATCGATGTATAACAATTGGAAAGATCGGTTAAATGTGATTCGCGAGGAACAAGTTCCTAAGATTAATGATATGCTTTTAGAGGCAGATTATTCCTTACAAAAGCAAGATTATAAAAGTACTCTTTATAAGATTGCAAGATTAGAGATGGAAATTTATAAGGTACGAACCAATTCAGAATTTTTACTAAAAGAGATAAAGGAAATTACTAGTAGTGAAGAGAGAAATCGTGCTTTAGTGACCTCTTTAAAAAGCAAGTACCGTGAATTATTTCAAAAGTATACGAATGAAAAAGCAGAGTTTAAAGAAGTTGCAGAAGTGGTAGAACTTCAGTTTGAAAACATTGCTCACCGTTTTGAAGATTTTGAAAATATTATGGATCAAAATGAGTATACCGAAGTGGCAGCAATTATTAAGTCGATTGATGAGATGTTAAAGCATATGTCTGTGATTTTAGAAGAGATGCCTACGATTATTATTTTAGCTACTTCTATTTTGCCAAAGAAGATGGAAGATGTTTTAGAAGAATATGATGTGATGATTCGAAAAGGGTATCCTCTTGATTATTTGAATGTGGAAGATAATATTAGGGAAGCAAAAGATAAGATTAGTGATATTTTAGATCGAGCTAAGGTTTTAAATGTTGAGAATAGTTTAGATGAACTAAGAGTTCTCGTTACTTATTTTGAAAATATATTTACAGACTTTGAAAAAGAAAAAATCAATCATAAAAATTATGAAGAGGCGAAGAAGATATTTAAACTTAAGTTTGATAATATCAGTAAGATTGTAGGACAAATTTTAGAGAAGATCGAAGAAATTCAGGATTTATATAATTTATCTGAGAAGGATATTGTAGAGATTGAAAATATTCAAAAAGATTTGGAAGTTCTAAGAGCAGATTATGAAGTATTTATCGAACATACTGGGAATAATACATTTGCATATTCACAACTTTTAAAAGAAATTGAATTTTTAGCTGATAAACTTGCTCACTTAGAAGAGCGTGTGGATTTAGTTTTAGATTCCATTGGTAGCATGAAGGAAGATGAGAGTAGAGCAAGAGAACAATTAGAAGAAATCAAAAATATTTTAAAGGAATCTAAAAATAAAGTAAGAGAATATGACTTACCTATTATTCCAAAAGCCTATTTTATTGAGTTAAATGATGCGCAGGTTGCTATTAAGGAAATTGTAAAAGAATTAGAGAAAAAACCTATTACCATACAAGTATTAAATACAAGAGTAGATACAGCAAGAGATTTGGCATTGAAACTTCATCGAACAACAAAGGAAATGGTAAAGACAGCTATGTTTGCAGAAATGGCAATTGTTTATGGAAATCGCTATCGTAGTTCTGTTGATGATTTACACAAGAATTTGGGATTTGCAGAAAAACTATTTTTCAGTGGAGAATATAAAAAATCCTTAGAAATGAGTATCAACGCTTTAAACAAAGTAGAAGAGGGAATTTATGACAAATTGCTTTCTCTTTATTCTAATGAAAAATAATCAGTTTTATGCTGATTTTTTTCGTATGCAAAATAATTTTCATAAACAGTAAAAGTATGATATAATGTTTTTGTAGTTTTGGAGGAGATTATGAAGAGATTTATAGAGAATACCAAACGTTACTTTAAATATGCAGTATATTCGGCTAGAGCGGATTTAAAAGCAGAAGTAGCTGGTTCTTATTTAAACTGGCTATGGTGGATATTAGATCCTATGTTTTTTATGATGATTTATATTTTTATCGCAAGTGTTGTTTTTAAAACGACAGAGCCTTATTTTCCTGTGTTTATTTTTACAGGATTAACAGTATGGGATTATTTTAATCGAAATATTAATGCCAGTGTAAAGATTGTAAGTGCGAATCGGGCGATTGTTACCAAGATTTATATTCCAAAATATATTTTAGTATTACAAAAATCATTTGTAACATTCTTTAAAATGCTTATCTCTTGGGGATTAGTTGTGATTTTAATGTTTTTATGGAAAGTTCCATTGACAATACATATTCTTTATTTTATCCCTATTTTGCTTGTTTTATATATGGTAACTTTTGGGATTTCTCTCATTTTAACCCATTTTGGTATATTTATTGAAGACTTAGGGAATGTTGTTGCATTGGGACTTCGTTTACTTTTCTATCTATCTGGGATTTTTTATAATATTGTAACTAGAATTCCTAAACCATTTAATAAAATTTTACTCAATTGTAATCCAGTTGCCTTTATTATTAATTCTTTTAGAGATACACTTCTTTATGGAAAAGCACCTTCTTTCCTTGTACTTGGAGGATGGTTTATGATAGGACTTGTTTTGATTGCAATAGGAATACATATTATTCATAAATATGAAAATAGTTATGCGAAGGTGATATAATGAAAAAGGAAGCAGCCATTACAGTAAAAGATTTACATATTGCTTATAGAGGATTAAAAAAATTTTCTATTAAACGTTCTTTATTAAAGGGAAAAAAGAGTAATATTGAAATTTTTGAAGCAGTAAAAGGAATTTCTTTTGAAGTGGAAAAAGGAAAAATATTAGGTTTTATTGGAAAGAATGGTAGTGGAAAATCGACAACATTAAGAGCGTTAGCTGGAATATTTTCACCAGATAAAGGGAGTATTGATTTACATGGAAATTCAGTTTCACTTCTTTCGATTGGGGTTGGATTTCAACCTAAACTAACAGGAAGAGAAAATATTTATTTAGCAGGTATGCTTCTTGGGTTTTCCGAACAACAAATAAAAGAGAAAGAAGAAGAAATTATTTCTTTTGCAGATATAGGAGAATTTATTTATAAACCTGTAAAAACGTATTCTTCTGGAATGTATTCTAAATTAGCATTTGCTATTACAGCAGTTTTGGAAACAGATATTATGCTAATTGATGAAGTATTAAGTGTAGGAGATGCTACTTTTAAAGAGAAAAGTTATAATAAAATGCATGAGCTAATTAGTGATGCAAATCGAACCGTTGTCATTGTATCACACAGTTTATCTACAATACGAGAGTTGTGTGATGAAGTACTTTGGTTGCATGAAGGAAACATCAAAAAAATAGGTACACCTGATGAGGTAATACCTGAATATGAAACCTTTATGGCAAATTAAGATACAAAAGGAAGTGTCTTAATTTTTTGTTTTTTGCTTAATTTTGCTATTTTTCCCTATTTCTGATAACTGAATAATTAATAATTGATCTATTTTGTCATTGTTTCCATAATAATATTGCATAGCGCCTAGATAACTATAATTAAATTTGCTATTTGGTCCTAAATCTATTAGGGTGTCTACATTTCCTCTTACATCATAAAAGTGGTCGTTAATTTTTGTCACAATGTGTGTTCCTTTTTTATCTTCAGCATGAAATTCAATTGTTTCAGTATCCCCAAAAATATTATATAAAATTTGTGCATAGGAAGGGCAATGCCCTGTTAAATAATAAGAATATACATCCGAGTTTCCTTGATAAGGATACGAGTAAAGGGAAAGTAGAGTTTCTTTGAACTCACTATTTATTTTATTGATGATATTTAAAATTTGATCTTCTTCATATTTCATAATCTCGCCTCATAAAGTATTATGGCATATTATAAAAAAAATGTAAAGGGAGGAATTTATGCTAAATGTAGGGAAAATCATAGAATTATGTAATGGAAAATTGTTATGTGGTTCAGAGAATATTGTTTGTACGCATTTTGTGAAAGATACAAGAGAGATGCAAGAAGGGGACACTTATATTGGTATTGTAGGTGAGAATTATGATGGTTCCTCTTTTTACAAAGAAGCAATTAATAGGGGTGCGAATTGTGTTATTTTAGAGGAATCCTATTCAAGCAAACAAGAAATAGAAAAAAAAGATCTTCCTATTATCGTTGTGAAAGATACGATAAAATGTTTAAACACACTAGCACAATATAAAAGAGAGTATGTAGATACCTATTTTATTGGGGTTACAGGCAGTGTTGGAAAAACATCAACTCGGGATATGATATATAGTGTTTTGTCACAAAAATATAAAACACTTAAAAATGAAAAAAATTATAATAATCAAATTGGAGTGCCTCTTACTATGCTTAAAATAAACAATGAGGAAATGGCTATTGTAGAAATGGGGATGAATCAATTAGGAGAAATTGAGGCTTTATCCAAAATAGTAAGACCGCAAATTGGAATTATTACCAATATAGGTACAGCGCATATAGGAAAACTGGGAAGCAGAGAAAATATTTGTAAGGCAAAATTGGAAATGATAGCGGGTATGGATAAGGATAGCATCTTAATTTTGAATAACGATGATGATTTACTGCATGCTTACTATGAGGAACATAAAGAAAAACGTAAAATTGTTACGATAGGTATAAATGAAGAAAGCGATTTTTTGGCAAAAAATATAGTCTTAAAAGAGAATAGTACAACATTTACGGCTGTTTTTTATGGCAAAGAATATGATGTGTATGTACCAATTCCTGGTAAGGCATTTGTTTATAATTCGCTTGTAAGTATTGCTGTTGGTGTTATGGTAGACATGGATATGGAACTTATTTTAGAAGGAATAAAGAATGTTTCTATTACAAAAAAAAGATTAGAAATTATAGATAAAGGAAACTATACAGTCATTAATGATTCTTATAATGCAAGTGAAGATTCGATGAAAGCCAGTCTACAGGTTTTATCTAAAAGAGGGGAGAAACGGAAGATTGCTGTTTTAGGAGATATGTTGGAATTAGGAGAATTTAGTGAAAAAATTCATCGAGCAATTGGAGAAACAGTTGTGAAGGAAAAAATTGATCTATTGGTTACTGTCGGGGAGTATGCTAAGTATATAGCATTAAGTGCGAAGGAAAGTGGAATGAATCGAGAGTGTGTTTATTCCTTTCATGATAATAAAGAAGCAACTTACTTTTTAAAGAAGGAGTTAAAAAAAGGGGATGTTCTTTTATTAAAGGCATCCAATCGATTAAATTTATCTGAGATTGTAGAAGGGTTATAAACATAAGACGTTTATAACTTTTTTTAATTTCTACAAACTATCTTTTTTTAAGTAGTATCTTTTCCAGATTCAAAAAATGTGGCTTGTTCATTTTGAATATCTGTGAACTTTCTTCTCAAAT
This sequence comes from uncultured Bacilli bacterium, assembly GCA_951800155.1. GTDB lineage: Bacteria > Bacillota_I > Bacilli_A > RF39 > UBA660 > CATOJL01. The sequence goes on from CATOJL010000053.1 coordinate 8,844, forward strand.
AAGCTAATTCTCTCCTTTTACAAGTAAAAAAGAATGGTTTACAATGTGTTTGAGAGAAGGAAAGGGTTTTATAGAAAGAAGAGATAAAAATGAGTGAATCAGTAAGAAGTAAACAATTAGAAGAAGGAGCAATTGTGCCTATTACCTTTGATTATGTATTTTGTAATATCTTTAATAATCCTGATA